>NZ_BAAKJB010000011.1:0-162335 GCF_059703765.1 Azospirillum sp. NS33
GGGCCGGCACGGCCGCCCGCGGCGCGCCGCCGCCGCCGGCCGGTGCCGACACCGCCGCCCTGGCCGCGTCCTGGGTGGCCGGGGCGGCCCTGGACCCGGCGGCGCTGCACACCGGCGCGCGGCGCCGGGTGCCGCTGCCGACCTATCCCTTCGCGCCGCGGCGCTGCTGGATCGACATCGCCCCGGCCCGCCCGGCCGCCCCCGGCCCGGTCGCCCCTGGCCCGGCCGGGCCGGCGACCCGCCGCTTCGACCCGGCGGAGCCGCGGCTGGCCGACCACGCCGTGGCCGGCGTGCCGGTGGTGGCGGGGGCGCTGCTGCTGGACTGGGTGCGCACGGCGACCGGCGCCACCGCGCTGCGCGGGATCGCGTGGCGCGAGCCGCTGCGCCTGGACGACGGTGCCGCGACCGCGACCCTGGAGCGCGACGGCGACACCGTCACCATCACCAGCGGCGGCCGGGCGCGCGCCAACGCCGTGGTGGCGGCGGCCGGGCCGGTGCCGCCGGCCATCGCCACGGCGGCGGCCGGCGAGCGGCTGGAGGGCGACGCGGTCTACGCCGCCCTGGGCACGGCCGGCGTCGCCTACGGGCCGTCGTTCCGCCACATCGCCCATGTGGTGCGCGGCGACGGGGCGGTCCTCGCCCGGCTGGAACCGGGCGCCGGCGCCGAGCCCGGCACGGTGCTGGACGCCGTGTTCCAGACCACCTTCGCCCTGCTGCCCGAGGGTGGCGGCGGCGCCTACCTGCCGTTCACCATCGACACCCTGTCCTGGTGGGGCGCGGTGGCGGGGCCGCTGTGGGTGCACGGCGTGCGCCGCGGGAGCGGCGAGGGGCATGTGCTGCTGGACTTCACCGTGGCCCGGGACGACGGCACCCCGGTGCTGGGCGTGGAGGGCTTCGCCGCGCGGCGTGTCGCGGCCCCGCCGCCGCTGCGCCTGCTGCGCCCGATGTGGGCGGCGGCCGACCGCCGCGCCGGCCCCGACCGGGCCGCCGGCACCCTGCTGGTCATCGCCACCCCCGGCGGCGAGGCGGTGGCCGAGGCCCTGGCCGCCGCCGCCCGGCACCGGCCGGTGCGCCGCCCGCCCGCCGACGGGCCGTGGTCCTTCGACGGCGTGGCGACGGTGGCGGTGACCGTCGAGCACGGCGACGCCCGGGTGGTGCTGGAGTGCCTGCTGCGGGTCATGCAGGCCGTCCAGGCGACGGCGGTGCGGCCGCTGCCGGCGCTGCTGCTGGTGACGGCCGGCGCCCAGGCGGTGCCCGGCGACGCCGCCCCGGCGCGTCCGGTGGGCGCCGCCGCGGTCGCCTTCGTCAAGGCGGCGGCCCGCGAGATCCCCGGCCTGGGGCTGCGCCTGGTGGACGTGGCGAGCGCCCACCGGGCCGGCGACGCGCTGACCGCGGGCGAGGAGCCGGCGGACGCCGAGGTCGCGGTGCGGCGCGGCGTCCGCCACGTCAAGCGGCTGGAGCCGGTGGCGCTCGACCCGCCCGCGGTGCCGGCCTGGCCGCGCGGTGCCGTGGTGCTCATCGCCGGGGGCGCCAGCGGGATCGGCGCGGCGCTGGCGCGGCGGCTGGCCGCCGGCGCCGCGGCGCGGCTGGTGCTGGTGGGCCGCAGCCCGCTGGACGGCGCCCGCCGCGCCCTGGTGGCGGAGCTGGAGCGGCTGGGCGGCGAAGCCGTCTATGTCAGCGCCGACCTGTCCGACGCCGCCGCCGTGCGCGCCGCGGTCGCCCAGGCGCGGGACTGCTTCGGCGCCGTGCACACGGTGGTGCATTCGGCGTTGGTGCTGCGCGACCGGGCGCTGGCCCGCAGCGGACCGGCCGACCTCGCCGCGGTGCTGGCGCCCAAGGTGGCCGGCCTCGATCATCTGCTCGACGCGCTGGGGCCGGGCGGGGCGGAGCGGCTGCTGGTGTTCTCCTCCTCCAACGCCCACACCGCCAACCCGGGCCAGGCGGCCTACGCCGCGGCCAGCGCCCATGTCGACGCGGCGGCGCTGCGCTGGGGCGGGACGGCGCGGGTCATCGACTGGGGGTTCTGGGGCGACACCGGGTCGGTCGCCGACGCCGAGCACCGCGACCGGCTGGCGGCGGTCGGCGTCTTTCCCATCGCCACGGCGGAGGGGCTGGAGACCATCGACCGGGTGCTCGCCGGCCCGGCCCCGCGGCTGCTGGCCCTGCGGGTCGCCGACGCCCTGCTGGAGCCGCTGGGGGTGCTGCCGGGCCCGGCCGGGCGCTGGCGGCCGGGCGGCGCGCCGGCGGTGTTCGACGCGCTCGCGCACCGCCTGGAGGAGGCCGCACGGGCCGCGGCCCCGGCGGCCGACGGCGCCGGTTTCGCCCGGGTCGACGCCTACGCCGCGCACGGCCTGTGGCTGGCCCTGCGGCGGGCGGCGGTGCCGCTGGACGAGGACTCCATCGTCACCGGCCTGGGCGTCGCCCCGGCGCGGCGCCGCCTGGTGGCGGCGCTGCTCGACGTGCTGCGGCGGGCCGGCCTGCTCGACGGCGGCGCCGCGACCGCCGAGCGGGCGTGGCGGGAGTCGCGGGCGGGGCTGCTGGCGGAGTCCGCCGACGCCGGCCCGTACCTCGACCTGCTCGACCACTGCCTCGACGCCCTGCCGGACGTGCTGGCCGGGCGCACCGACCCCGCGGAGGTGCTGTTCCCCGGCGGCTCGACCCACCGGGTGGAGGCGATCTACCGCGGCAACGCGGTGGTCGACTTCTACCAGGGTCTGGTCGCCGCCGCCGTCGCCGAGGCGGTGCGGCGCCACCCCGGCGACGCCCCGGTGCGGGTGCTGGAGGTGGGGGCCGGCACCGGCGGCACCACCGCCTTCGTGCTGCCGGCGCTGGCCGGGCTGGGCCGGGCGGTGGACTACCGCTTCACCGACATCGGCCGTGGCTTCCTCGACGCCGCGCCGGTGCGCTTCGCCGAGCATGGCTTCGTGCGCTACGAGGTCTTCGACGCGGAGCGCCCGCCCGGCCCCCAGGGCATCGCGGAGGGGAGCGTCGACGTCGTGCTCGCCGCCAACGTGGTCCACGCCACCCGGCGCATCGACGCCACCCTGGCCAACCTCAAGGCGCTGCTGCGGCCGGGCGGGGTGCTGGTGCTGAACGAGGCGACGGCGGCGGCCGATGTCAACACCCTGACCTTCGGCCTGACCCCGGGCTGGTGGCGCTTCGAGGACGAGGGCGCGCGCCTGCCCCACAGCCCGCTGCTGGACGAGGCCGGCTGGCTGGCCGCCCTCGACGCCGCCGGCTTCCGGCCCGCCCGTGCCTTTGCCGCCGCCGGGGGCGGCCTGCAGCGGGTGCTGGTGGCGGCCAGCGACGGCTTCGTGCGCGCCGCGGCCCCGGCGGCGCGGGCCGTCCGGGCGGTGGCGGCGGCGGAGCGCAGGATGGCGGCGACGGCCCCGGTCGGGGAGCGCGGCCGCTGGATCGAAGGGGTGGTCCGCGACAAGGTGGCGGCGGCGCTCAAGCTCGGCGTGGAGGAGGTGGACCTGGACGGCAGCTTCTCCGAGTACGGGGCGGACTCGATCATCAGCGTCGACCTGGTGCGCCAGTTGAACGAGGCCTTCGGCATCGAGCTGAAGACGACGACGCTGTTCAACTACGCCACCGTGCGCGAGCTGGCCCGCTTCATCGCGCTGGAGCACGGCGACGGCATCGCCGCACCCGCCGGGGCGGTCGACGAGCGGCTGAGCAGCGCCAAGCAGCGCACCCGGCGCCTGCGCGACGTCATCCGCCGCCGGCTGGACGCCGCGCCGGTCAACCAGGAGCGCGCGTTCCTGGAGCGGGAGCAGTCCCGTCAGCCGCCGCACCCCCCCGGCCCCCCGGGGGCGGAGAACGACGAACCCAACGACCTCGCCGCCGTGCTGCGGCGGCTCGAAGCGGGCGATCTCGACTGGCGGGACGCCGTGGCCTTGAAGGTGGACGCATGATCACGCGCTGTTTCGCCCCCGACCTGTTCGCCGGCAAGACGGTGTTCGTCACCGGCGGGGCCGGCACCATCAACGTCGGCATCGCCAAGGGGTTCGCCGAACTGGGGGCGGCGGTGGCGCTGGCCGGGCGCACCGCCGGGACGCTGGAGGCGGCGGCCGAGAGCCTGCGCGCCCTGGGGGCGCGGGCCCTGCCGGTGGTGGCCGACGTCCAGGACTACGCCGCCGTGGAGGCGGCGCTGGCGGCGTGCGAGCGCGACCTCGGCCCGGTCGACGTGCTGGTGTGCGGTGCCGCCGGCAACTTTCCCGCCCCGGCGGAGCAGATGAGCGCCGACGGCTTCCGCAAGGTGGTGTCGATCGACCTGATGGGCTCCTTCAACGCCGCGCGCGCCGCCTTCGACCAGCTGCGCCGCACCCGCGGCTGCATCGTCTTCGTCTCCGCCACCAACGCCCTGATGCCGTTCGCCTACCAGGTCCATGTGGGGGCCGCCAAGGCGGGCATCGACAGCCTGATGCGCGGCCTCGCGCTGGAATGGGGCAAGCACGGCATCCGCTGCAACTCGGTGCTGCCCGGCCCCATCGAGAAGACGGAGGGGCTGAGCCGGCTGCTGACCTCGGAGGACATCGAGACCCTGCGCCACTACGTGCCCGTCGGCCGCTTCGGCACGGTGGAGGACGTGGCCGCGGTGACCCTGTTCCTGGCCTCGCCGCTTGCCTCGCTGCTGACCGGCGTGGCCCTGGTGGCCGACGGCGGCCAGTCCTTCTCCGGCTCGGCCATGCTGGCCGAAGTCATGATGAACCCCTGAGAGCGGAGCCGCGCCCGATGCCCCGCGACGTCGAAGAGACCGGCCTCAAGGCCCTGCTGTTCCGCATGGTGGCCGACAAGCGCCTGAGCGCCGAGCAGGCGCTGGAGTTCGTCGCCCGGGCGCGCGAGCAGGCCCCCGGATTCCGCCTGGACGCCCCCGGCCAGGCGCCGGCTCCGGCGCCGCCGGCGCCGATCGCCGTGGTCGGCATGGCCGGGCGCTTCGGCCCGGCCGGCGACCTCGACGCCTTCTGGTCGCTGCTGGCGGAGGGCAGGAGCGGGGTCGGCCCGCTGCCGGAGCATCGGCGCAAGCCCGGCGGCGCTGTCCCGGTGGGCGCCTTCCTGCCCGACCACGACCGCTTCGACCCGCTGTTCTTCCGCATCTCCCCCACCGAGGCCGCGCTGGCCGACCCGCAGCAGCGGGTGTTCCTGGAGGAGGCCTACCGCGCCCTGGAGGACGCCGGCTACGCCGAGGAGGCGGTGGCGGGCCAGCCGGTCGGCGTGTTCGTCGGTGCCGGCTCCGGCGACTACGCGCGCGAGCTGGACGACGCCGGCGAGGGATCGGGGCCGCTGGCCCTGATGGGCAACGTCGCCTCGATCCTGGCGGCGCGCATCGCCTACCACCTCAACCTCAAGGGGCCGGCCCTGGCGGTGGACACCGCGTGCTCGTCGTCGCTGGTGGCGGTCCACCTGGCCTGCGAGGCGATCCGCGCCGGCACCTGCACCATGGCGCTGGCCGGCGGGGTCTGCGTCATCAACACACCGCTGTTCCTGGCCTCCATGCGCGAGGCCGGCATGCTGTCGCCGAGCGGCGCCTGCCACACCTTCGCCGCCGCCGCCGACGGCTTCGTCGCCGGCGAGGGGGCGGGTGTCGTGGTGCTGAAGCGCCTGTCCGAGGCGGTGCGCGACGGCGACCACATCTACGGCACCATCCTGGCCAGCGGCGTCAACCAGGACGGCCGGACCAACGGCATCACCGCCCCCAGCGCCCCGTCCCAGGCGGCGCTGGAGGCGGCGGTCTACCGCGCCGCCGGCATCGACCCGTCCACCCTGTCCTACGTCGAGGCCCACGGCACCGGCACCCCGCTGGGCGACCCCATCGAGATCGAGGCGCTGACCACGGCGTTCCGGCAGTGGACCGGCGCCACCGGTTTCTGCGCCATCGGCTCGGCCAAGACAAACATCGGCCACACCCTGACCGCCGCGGGGGTCGCCGGGCTCATCAAGGTGCTGCTGGCGCTGCGCCACGGCACGCTGCCGCCGTCGCTCAACTTCGCCGCCCCCAACCCGCGCATCGACTTCGCCGCCACCCCCTTCACCGTCCCCGCCACCGCCCGGCCCTGGCCGCCGGTGCCGGGGACGCCGCGCCGCGCCGCCGTCAGCTCCTTCGGCTTCTCCGGCACCAACGCCCATCTGGTGGTGGAGGAGGCGCCGGCCCCGGCGCCCCGTCCCGACCCCGACTCCGGCGCCGGCCCCTGGCCCTTCCCGGTGTCGGCCAAGTCGGCCGAGGCGCTGGAGGAACGCTGCCGGACGCTCGCCGCGGCGTTGCGCCGGGCCGGCGACGCGCACCCGGCCGATGTGGCGTGGACGCTCGCCACCGGGCGCAGCCATTTCGCCCACCGGGCGTGCGTCGCGGCCTCCACCCTGGCGGCGGCGGCGGCGGCGCTGGAGTCCGGTGCGCTGGAGTCCGGTGCGGCGGCGACCGGTGCGGCGGTGGACGACGCCGACGCCCGGCGCTATCGGGCGGGGGAGGCGGTGGACTGGGCGCGGCGCTTCGGCGGACCGCGCCGGCGGGTGCCGCTGCCCGGCCATCCGTTCCGCCGCATGCGCTGCCGCCTGGCGGACCGCGTCCCGGCCGGCGATGCCATCGCCGCCGCCGCCGCCGCGGTGCAGGACCGGGCCGACCCGGCGCTGGCCGGGAGCGGGGCCGGCTTCGCGGCGGTCGAGGCGTGGGGGCGCCGCGCCATGGTGGCGGCGGTCGCCGGCATGGGCGCCTTCGCCGGCGACCGCCGGGCCCTGACCCGCGAAGCGCTGCGCCGCCGTCTCGGCGTCGCCCAGGCGCGGCGGCGGCTGTTCGACGCGCTGGTGGCGATGCTCGACGCGATGGGCCACGTGACCCTCGAAGGGGATCTGGTGCGGCTGCGCCCGGGGGCCGTCCCGGACCCGGAGGCGCTGGACGCGGAGCGGCGCCGTCTGGAGGCGGAGCAGCCGGAGCTGGCGCCGTTCCTGACGCTGCTGGCGCGCACCACCGGCGCGCTGCCCGACCTGCTGACCGGCCGCATCGCCCCGGCGGAGGTGATGTTCCCCGACGGCCGCATGGACCTGGTGGAGCCGATCTACCAGGGCAACCGCCTGGCCGGCCTGTTCAACGACCTGCTGGCCGCGGTGGTCGCGGCGGCCCGGCCGCGCCGGGTGCTGGAGGTGGGGGCCGGCACCGGCGGGGCCACCGCCGGCACGCTGGCGGCGCTGGGCGCCATCGAGCGCTACGACTACACCGACGTCTCCCTGGGCTTCACCCAGTTCGGGCGCGGGCGCTTCGCCGCCGCCCATCCCTTCCTCGCCTTCGGCACCCTGGACCTGGAGCGCGACCCCGAGCACCAGGGCTTCGCCCCGGGCGGGCACGACGTGGTCGTCGCCTCGAACGTGCTGCACGCCACCCGCAGCCTGCCCGCCACCCTGGCCCGGCTGTGGCGGCTGGTCCGCCCCGGCGGCCTCCTGGTGCTGAACGAGGTCACCGCGGTGCAGGACTTCGCCACCCTCACCTTCGGCACCACCGACGGCTGGTGGGCCTTCGAGGACCGGAGGCTGCCCCACGCGCCGCTGCTCGACGTGGCCGGCTGGCGCCGGGCGCTGGCCGAGGCCGGCTTCCCGGAGACCCGCGCCTTCGGCCTGCCCGGCGTCGCCGAGGCGGAGCTGGGCCAGGCGGTCCTGGTGGCGCGCCGTGACGACCGCCCGGCCCCGGTGGCCCCGGCGGCGGCCACCCCGAGGGCCGCGGCAACCCGGCCGGCGGCGGCGGTGGCAGCCGGCCCCTCCGCGCCCCCGGGCGACGTGGTGGCGGTGGTGCGGCGCATCGTCGCCGACGCCCTGACCCTGCCGGTGGCCGAGGTCGACCCGCGCGGCCGCTTCATGGACTACGGCGTCGATTCCATCCTCGGCGTGCAGCTGGTCGGCCGGATCAACCGGCGCTGGGGCCTCGACCTGCGCCCCACCGTGCTGTTCGATCACCCCACCGTCGCCGATGTCGCCGCCCATCTCGTCCGGGAGCACGGCGCCGGCGACGCCCGGCCGCTGCCGCGGCCCACCCCGGTCCCGGAGGCGGGCGGCGATCCCGGGTCGCCGGGCGGTGGCGGCGGAGAGGGCCCGCCCGGCGCCGTCGCCGTCGTCGGCATGGCCGGGCGCTTCGCCGACAGCCGCGACCTCGAGGGCTTCGCCGCCATGCTGGCCGAGGGGCGGTCCGGCATCGTCGACATCGCCGGCCGCTGGGGCCGCGACCTCGAGGCGCTGGAGCGCGAGCGCGGGATCGACGCCCGCTTCCTGCGCCGTGGCGGCAACCTGCCCGGCATCGACCGCTTCGACCCCCTGTTCTTCCGCATCTCCGGCCGCGAGGCGGAGCTGACCGACCCCCAGCACCGGGTGTTCCTGACCGAGGCGTGGCGCGCCCTGGAGGACGCCGGCTACGGCGAGGCGGCGCTTGACGGGCAGCGCTGCGGCGTCTTCGTCGGCGCCCATGGCGGCGACTACACCCACGCCATGGCCGCGGCGGGCGTGGTCCCCGACGCCTTCGCCTTCATGGGCAACGCCGCCTCGATCCTGGCGGCGCGCATCGCCTATCTCCTGAACCTCAAGGGGCCGTGCCTGGCGGTCGACACCGCGTGCTCGTCGTCCCTGGTGGCGGTGCACCTCGCCTGCCGCAGCCTGGCCGACGGCGAGTGCGCGATGGCCCTGGCCGGCGGCGTCTTCATCAACACCACCATGGGCTTCAACACCGCGGCGTCGAAGGCCGGCATGCTGTCGCCGACCGGCGCCTGCCACACCTTCGACGCGGCGGCCGACGGCTTCGTGCCCGGCGAGGGCGCCGGGGTGGTGGTGCTGAAGCGCCTGGCCGACGCGGTGCGCGACGGCGACCATGTCTACGCCACCATCCTGGCCAGCGGCATCAACCAGGACGGCAAAACCAACGGCATCACCGCGCCGTCCATGCAGTCCCAGGCCGAGCTGGAGCTGGCGGTGTGGGAGAAGGCCGGCATCGACCCCGCCGCCCTCTCCTATGTGGAGGCCCACGGCACCGGCACCCGCCTGGGCGATCCCATCGAGGTCGAGGCGCTGACCCGCGCCCTGCGCCGCTTCACCGAGGCCCGCGGCGTCTGCGCCATCGGCTCGGTCAAGACCAACGTCGGCCACGCCGCCCACGCCGCCGGCATCGCCGGGCTGATCAAGGTGCTGCTGCAGTACCGCGACGGCACCCTGTTCCCGTCCTTGAACTTCCGCGAGGCCAACCCCGACCTGCACCTGGAGGACAGCCCGTTCCGGGTGGTGACGCAGGCGCGGCCCTGGACCGGCACCCGGCTGGCGGCGGTCAGCTCCTTCGGCTTCAGCGGCACCAACGCCCACGTGGTGCTGGCCCCGCCGCCGGCGGCGGAGGGTCCGGCAGCGGAGCCGCGGCCGGTCCGGCTGGTGGCGCTGTCGGCCAAGACGCCGGCCGCGCTGGAGCGCCGCAAGGCCGACCTCGCGGCCTGGCTGGAGCGGCACCCCCAGGCCGACCTGGCCGACCTCGCCCACACCCTGGGCTGGGGCCGCAGCCATTTCGAAGAACGCTGGGCCGCCGAGGTCGCCGACCTGCCGTCGCTGGCGCGGGCGCTGGCCGGAGCGCCGGCCGCCGGCCCCCTGGCCGGGGCGTATCGGGCGGGGGAGGCGATCGACTTCCGCGGCCTCAACCCCGGGGCCCGGCGCCTGCCGCTGCCGACCTATCCGTTCGAGGAGGAGCGCTATTGGCTGCCGGAGGGCACCACGGCTCCGGCGGGGCGGGGCGCCGACCGTCCCGCCCTCTTCACCCCCCACTGGGCCCCGGCCCCGCCGCCGGCTCCGGCGGCGGCGACGGCGCTGCTGGTGATCGGCGGTACGCCGGCCCTGCGCGCGGCGCTGGCGGCCCTGGGCCACCGGGTGCTGGCGGCGGGCGCGGCCGAGCCGCCGGGGGCCGTGCTGCTGCTGGACGACGCCCCGCTGCGCCCGCTGTTCGACCTGGTCCACGCCCTGTCGCCGCGGCTGGGGGCGACGCGCGTCCCCGTGCTGGCGGTGCACCATGGCGGCCCGGCGGCGGACGCCGCGGTCGGGTTCACCCGGTCGCTCGCCTTCGTCGGCAGCCCGCTGGCGGTGCGCTCGGTGGCGGTCGACGGCGCGCCGGACGCGGCCCTGCTGGCGGCCGAGCTGGCGGATTTCGGCCCCGGCCATCCCCTGGAGACCCGCTGGCGGGACGGCCGGCGATTCGCCCGGCGCCACGGCGCGTTCACCCCGGCGGCCAGCGCCACCCCGGCTGGCGGCGTCTGGCTGATCGCCGGGGGCGGCGGCAGCCTGGGCCTGCGCGTCGCCCGCCATCTCATCGACCGGCACGGGGCGCGGGTCGCCCTGGTCGGCCGCAGCGCGCCGGAAGGCGCGCGCGCCGCCGCCGTCGCCGCGCTCGGCGACCGGGCGGCGTGGTTCACCGCCGACGTCACCGACGCCGGGGCCCTGGACGCGGCGGTGCGGGGGGCGGTGGCGCGCTTCGGGCCGATCACCGGGGCGCTGCACGCCGCCGGGGTTCCCGGCGGCGCCGTGGTCACCGGCAAGGACTGGGCCGAGTTCGCCCGGGTCTTCGCGCCCAAGGCCGACGGGCTGGTGACGCTGGACCGTGCGCTGGCCGGCCAGCCCCTGGCGTGGTTCGTGGTCTTCTCCTCGCTGGCCGCGGAGATGGGCGATTTCGGCCAGGTGGACTACGCCGCCGCCAACGCCTTCGCCGCCCGCTACGCCGCGCAGCGCCGCGGACCGGGCCGTGGGCGGGCGCTCGCCTGGCCGCTGTGGCGGGGCGGACGGACGGTGATGTCCGAGGCGGGAGAGCGCCTCTACCTGGAGACCGCCGGCCTGCCGATGCTGGAGCCGGACGCCGGCCTGGCGGCCTTCGACGCCGCCCTCGACCCCGAGGCGCCCGCCGAGATCGTGGTCGTCCCCGGTGATCCCGCCCGCGCGGCGGCGCTCCTCGCCGCCGAACCGCCGCCCCCTGCCCCGAGCGGAGACCCCATGCCCGACGCCTCCGGCGAGTCCCTGCGCCCGGCCCTGGAACGCCGCCTCGTCCAGGCGGTGGCCCGGCTGCTCAAGCTCGATCCGGCGCGGGTCACCCCGCGCGCCGAGCTGGGCGCGTTCGGCTTCGATTCCATCGCCCTGAAGACCTTCGCCGACGACCTCTCCGGCCTCTACGGGGTGGCGATCACCCCGGCCGTGTTCTTCGCCCACGGCACCCTGGACGCGCTGGCCGGCCACCTTCTGGAGGCCCACGCCGACGCGGTGAGGCGGGTCGATGGGGCAGCGGCGGCGGCGCCGGTGGCCATGGCACCACCGCCCGCCGCCGGCGTGGACCCGGCGCCGGTGGCGCCGCCGCGGCCGCCAACCTCCGGCGCCCTGGCCGCCGGCGCCCTGGCCGCCGGCGCCGTGGCCGCCGGCGCCGTGGCCATCGTCGGCATGGCCGGGCGGTTCCCCGGCTCGCCCGACCTCGACGCCTTCTGGGACAACCTCGTGGCCGGCCGCGACCTGGTCGGTCCGCCGCCGGCGGGACGCGGCGCCGGCCTGCCGGAGGCCGGCTACATCGCCGATGTGGAGGCCTTCGACGCCGCCTTCTTCCGCCTGCCCGCGCGCGAGGCTGTGCTGATGGACCCGCAGCACCGGCTGGCCCTGGAGACGGTGTGGCACGCCCTGGAGGACGCGGCCATCGCGCCGTCGTCGCTGGCCGGCGCCGCCGCCGGCGTGTTCTTCGGCCAGCAGGTCAACGCGTACGCCCGCCTCATCCCGCCCCACGCCGAGGGCCAGGCCAAGGCGGCGCTCGGCAACATCGCGGCCCTGCTGCCCAACCGGATCTCCCACCTGCTCGACCTGCGCGGCCCCAGCGAGGCGGTGGACACCGCGTGCTCCTCCGCCCTGGTGGCGGTGCACCGCGCGGCGTCGGCGCTGCTGGCCGGGGAGTGCGACCTGGCGTTGGCCGGCGGGGTGTCGGTGATCCTCGACCCGGGCAGCGTGGAGACGACGACCCGGCTGGGCGTGCTGTCGCCGGGCGGGCGCTGCCGCACCTTCGACGCCGGGGCCGACGGCTACGCCAAGGGCGAGGGCGTCGGCGCCGTGGTGCTGAAACGCCTCGACGACGCGCTGGCCGCCGGCGACCCCGTGCGTGCGGTGATCCGCGGCAGCGCCGTCGGCCATGGCGGCCGCGCCCAGTCGCTGACCGCCCCCAACCCGGTGGCCCAGGCCGATGTCATCCGCCGCGCCCTGGGCCGGGCCGGTGTCGACCCCGCCACCGTCACCGCGGTCGAGGCCCACGGCACCGGCACCGAGCTGGGCGACCCCGTCGAGGTCGACGGGCTGAAGCGCGTGTTCGGCCCGGCCGGGGACGCCGGCGTGTGGTGCGGCCTGGGGGCGGTGAAGAGCAACATCGGCCATCTGGAGCCGGCCTCGGGCATCGCCGGGCTGGCCAAGATGGTGCTGGCGCTGCAGCACGGCCACCTGCCGCCGACGCTGCACGTCCGCACCCCCAACCCGTATCTGGGGCTGCAGGGCAGTCCGTTCCGCCTGCTCACCGAGGGCGGCCCGTGGATCCCGCCCGGCGGGGAGCCGCGCCGTGCCGGGGTCAGCGCCTTCGGCTTCGGCGGCGCCTACGCCCATGTGGTGCTGGAGGAGGCGCCGTCGCCCGCCCTGCCGTCGCCCGCCCCGCCGTCGCCCGCCCCGCCGTCGCCCGCCCCGCCGTCGCCCGCCCTGCCGCCGGCCGCCGGGGGGCCGGTGCTGCTGCCCCTGTCGGCCCGCGACCCGGACCGGCTGGCCGCCCTCGTGGAGACGCTGGCCGCCCATCTGGAGCGGCATCCCGGGCTGTCGCCGGCCGATCTCGCGGTCACCCTCCAGACCGGGCGCGACGCCATGGCGGCGCGGCTGGCCCTGGTGTGGGCACCGGGCGAGGACCTGGCGGCCCGCCTGCGCGCCGCCGCCGCGCACCTGCGCGGCGCCGCGCCGGGCGACGGCCTGCACGTCGGGCGGGACGGCGGGGCCGCCGGCCTGCTCGGCGATTCGCCGGAGGACCGCGCCTTCGTCGCCGGCCTGGTGGCGGCCGGCCGGCTCGACCGGCTGGCCGCGCTGTGGGTGGCCGGCGCGCCGGTGGAGTGGGCCGCCCTGCCGCGGCCGGCCGCGGCGCGCCGGGTGCACCTGCCGGGCTACCCCTTCGCCCGCACCCGGCACTGGGTGGACGGCGTGCGCGCGCCCGGCGCGCTCCTCGCCCCCGCGGTCCCGGCGGTGGCGTCGCCGGCCCCCGCCGACCCGCCGGACGGCGGAGGGCACGGCGGAGGGCACGGCGGAGGGCCTGGCGGGGACGTGGACGCCATCCGCGAGGCGGTGCTGGAGCTGGTCGCCAACGCCCTCTACCTCGCGCCGTCGGACGTCGACCCGCGGACCAGCTTCGCCGATCTCGGCCTCGACTCCATCCTGGCGGTGGAGCTGACCAAGGAGATCAACGACCGCCTGGGCACCGCGCTCCAGGCCGCCCGGCTCTACGACTACGGAACGGTGGAGGCGCTGGCCGGCCATCTCGCCGGCACGGCGGTACCGGCACCGGTTCCGGCGGCTGCAGCCGCGGCGGCTCCGGTCCACGCCGCGGCACCCGTGCCCGAGGCGTCCCGGGTCGACGTGCGCGGTGTCGTGCGCCGGCGCATCGCCGAGGTGCTCTACGTCGACGAGGGCGCGCTGGACGACACCGTCAGCTTCACCGACCTCGGCCTCGATTCGATCCTGGCGGTGGAGGTGACGCGCACCCTCAACGACGATCTCGGCACCGACCTCCAGGCGACCCGGCTCTACGACCACGCGACGGTGGCCGATCTCGCCGCCTTTCTGGAGCAGCGCATGGCCGCGCCGCCGGCCGAATCGCCGGCCGAATCGTTGGCCGGGCCGGCGGCCGCCGCGCCGCTGCCGGACGGGGCGGGCCCGGTGCTCGACGCGCTGGTCGGCCTGGTCGCCGGGGCGCTGGGCGGGGGGCCGGTCGACCCGGCCGCCCCGCTCGACCGCTTCGCCCTGGCGCCGGAGGCGGCGGCGCGCATCCTGGAGGCGGTGCGGGGGCGCTTCGGCGTGGCGCTGGACGCCGGCGACGTCGGCCGCTGCCGCGACCTGCGGGCGGTCGCCGCGCTGGTCGTCGCCCGGATGGCGCCTCCGGAGCCGCCGCCGTCCGGGGGCGGCGGCCGGCCGGCGGCGGCCGGTGGCCCGGCTCCGGCGGCGGCCGCCGCCATGCCCGCCCCGCTGCGGTCGCAACCGGCTCCCGCCACCTCCGCCGCGGGGCCGGCGGAGGTGGCGGTGATCGGGCTGGCGTGCCGGTTCCCCGGCGCGTCCGACGCCGACGCCTTCTGGCGCAACCTGCGCGACGGCGTGTGCAGCACCGGCCCGGTGCCGCCGGAGCGCTGGGACGCCCGGGCCGCCGCAGCGGGGCTGGCCGACGCGGCGCAGCGGCGGGCCGCCGGCTGGGGCGGCTTCGTCGACCGGGTCGACCGCTTCGACCCCCTGTTCTTCAACCTGTCGCCCAAGGAAGCGGAGCTGATGGACCCCCAGCAGCGCCTGTTCCTGGAAGAGGCGTGGCACGCCGTCGAGGACGCCGGGCTGACCCGCGAGGGGCTGTCCGGTGCGGCCTGCGGCGTCTATGTCGGGGTCGGGCAGGGTGACTACAGCCGCGTGCTGCCCGACGACCCGGAGCGCCTGACCGGGCAGCTCCTGCTCGGCAACACCTGCTCCATCCTCACCGCGCGCATCGCCTATTTCCTCAACCTCACCGGCCCCGCCGTGGCGGTCGACACCGCCTGCTCGTCCTCGCTGGTGGCGCTGCACCTGGCGGCGCGGGCGATCCTGGACGGGGAGTGCGACCTGGCGCTGGCCGGCGGCGTCAACCTGACGCTGACCCCGCAGATGCACGCCATGACCGCGGCGTCGGGCATGCTGGCGCCCGACGGGCGCTGCAAGACCTTCGACGATGCTGCCGACGGCTTCGTGCCGGGCGAAGGGGTGGGCGTGGTGGTGCTGAAGCGCCTCGACCGGGCGCTGGCCGACGGCGACCGCATCCACGGCGTCATCAAGGGGTCGGCCACCAACCAGGACGGCAAGACCAACGGCATCACCGCGCCCAGCGCGCTGTCCCAGGAGCGCCTGGAGCGCCGGGTCTACGAGCGCTTCGCCATCCCGGTGGAGGGGATCTCCTACGTCGAGGCCCACGGCACCGGCACCCGGCTGGGCGACCCCATCGAGGTCGACGCGCTCACCGCCGCCTTCCGCCGCGACACCGACCGCACCGGCTTCTGCGCCCTGGGCTCGGTCAAGAGCAACATCGGCCACACCCTGGCCGCCGCGGGCATCGCCGGGGTCATCAAGGTGCTGCTGATGCTGCGCCACCGCGCCGTGCCGCCGTCCCTGCACTTCACCACGCCGAACCGGCACCTGGACTTCGCCACCACACCCTTCGTCGTCAACGACCGGCTGCGGCCGTGGACTCCGCCGGCCGGCGCAGCGCGGCTGGCCGCGGTCAGTTCCTTCGGATTCAGCGGGACCAACGCCCATGTGGTGCTGGCGCAGGCCCCGGCCGGCGCCGCGCCTGTGGCCCCGGCCCCGGCCCCGGCCCGACCGTGGAGTCTGGTTCCGCTGTCGGCCCGCTCCGCGGCCGCGCTGGACCGCGCGGCGGCGGCGCTGCTGGCGCGGCTGGAGGGGCCGGAGGCGCCGGGCCTCGGCGATCTCGCCTTCACGCTGGCCCGCCGGCGCAGCCATTTCGAGCACCGCCTGGCCCTGGTGGTGCACGACCTCGACGAGCTGCGGGCGGGCTTGCGCGCGCTCGCCGCGGGGACGCTGCCCGGCATCGCCCGGCGCGGCACCGGCCGGGCCGGCGGGCCGGTCGGCGCGGACCGGCCGCCGCTGGAGCTGGCCGAGCGCTACGCCGCCGGCGCGGCCCTGCCGTGGGAGGCGCTGGCCCCGGCGGGGCGCGTGGTCGACCTCCCGGGCTACCCGTTCGAGCCGCTGCGCTGCTGGGTCGACACCCCGCCCCCGGCCCGGGCGACCGAGACGGCCCGGGCGACCGAGACGGTCATGACGACCGAGACGGTCATGACGACCGAGATGGTCATGACCCTTGCCCCCGATCATCCCTGGGTCGCGGACCACCGGGTGCAGGGGCGCCCGGTGCTGCCCGGGGTGGCCTATCTCGACCTGTTCCGCCGCGGCGGGGCGCTGCCGCTGGCGCTGCGGGACGTGATGTGGCGCCTGCCGCTGGTGGTCGAGGGCGCCGCCGCGGTCGCCGTGACCGAGGAGGGCGGCACCCTGTCCGCACGCCGTGGCACGGTGGTGCACGCCACCGCCCGCGCCGCCGCGGCGGACGCCCCGCCGCCGCCGCTCGACATCGCGGCGGTGCGCCGCAGCTGCCCCCGCGAGCGGCCGGTGGCCGAGGTCTACGCCCTGTTCGCGGCGGCCGGCCTCGACTACGGGCCGGCCTTCCGCGGCATCGCCCGGCTGTGGACCGGCGAGGGCGAGGCCCTGGCCGAACTGGCGGCGCCCGGGGACGGCGCCCCGCTGCCGCCCCAGGCGCTGGACGCCGCCCTGCAGGCGGCGGCCGGGCTCGCGCTCGGGCTGGACGGGGCGGGGGCGCCCTTCGTTCCCTTCTCGGTCGGGGCGGTGCAGGCGTGGGCGCCGGTCGCCGGCCCGTGCCTCGCGCATGTCCGCCGGCGGGGCGATGGCGACGCCCACAGCTTCCGCTGCGACGTGACCGTGACCGACCGCGCCGGCCGGGTGCTGGTGCGCTTCGAGGGGTTCACCGCGCGGGCGCTCCGGACCCAGGCGCCGCCCCCAGGGGAGGGCGAGGCCGCGGGCGAGTTCCTCCACCTCTGGCCGCGCTGGGTGCTGGACTCCGCGCCGCCGACGGCGCCCGCCTCCGGCCCGGTGCTGGTGGTGCACGGCGGGCCGGAGGCCGCGGTCGCCCACGCGCTGGCCGGTCGGGACGGCCGCGTCGTCAGCGACCGGCCACCCGACCCCGGCCGGCCGGCCGCGCTGTGGTTCCTGGCGTGGCGGGAGCCCGGGGCGCCGCCCCTCGACCCCGCCGCGCTGCGCGCCGCCGAACGGCGTGGCGTCTACCGCCTGCTGCACCTCGTGCGGGCCCTCGCCAGGGCCGACGCGCTGGACGGGCTGCGCCTCACCGTGGTGACGCGCGGCCTGCACGCCGTCACCGGCGGCGACCGGCCGGACCCGGCCTTCGGCGCGCTGGCCGGCCTCGCCAGGACCCTGGCGCGCGAGCACCCGGGGCTGCGCGTCGCGCTGGTCGATCTGGATCCCGGCGGCGACCCCGGCGACCCCGGTGCCCTGGACCGCCTGCGCGCCGAGCCCGCCGGGTCCGGCGCCGCGGTGGTGGAGGTCGCCCACCGCCGCGGCGGCCGCTTCGTGCTGCGGCCGCAGCGGGTGGCGCTGCCCGCGCCGGGCGCCCTGCCGCTGCGCCGCGGCGGGGTGTGGCTGATGGTGGGCGGGGCCGGCGGGCTCGGCGTGGTGTTCAGCCGCTGGCTGGCGCGGCGCTGCGGGGCGCGGATCGCCTGGATCGGCCGGCGGGCCGAGGACGCGGCCATCCGCACCGCGCTCGATGGCGTCCGCGCGGCGGGGGGCGGGGGCCGCCACCCCCCCCGCGACGCCACCGACCCGGCGGCCCTCGCCGGTGCCGTGGCCGTGGTCGAGGCGCAGTGGGGTCCGGTCACCGCCGCCGTCCACGCCGCCCTGGTGCTGCGCGACGGCGTGCTGGCCGCCATGGACGACGCCGCGCTGGCGGGGCCGCTGGATGCCAAGGCCGCGACCGCGGTCGCCCTGGCGCGGGCGCTGGAGGGGCGGGCGCTCGACCATTGGCTGGTGTTCTCCTCGGCCAACGCCTTCACCTGCAACCCGGGGCAGGCCAACTACGCCGCCGGCTGCACCTTCGTCGACGCCCACGCCGCGGCGCTGGGCCGCGAGCGGGGCTGGCCGGCGACCGTGGTCGACTGGGGCTTCTGGGGCGAGGTCGGGGCGGTGGCCGGCGCCGACTACGTCGCCCGGGCGCGACGCGAGGGGGTGGTGCCGATCCGCCCCGACGAGGGCATGGACACGCTGGAGCGCATCCTCGCCGCCGCCCTGCCGCGGGTCATGGTGCTGAAGGCGGAGCCCGCCCGCGCCGCCGAGACCCGCGCCGCCCTGCCGGTCCTGCTCAGCCGGGTCCCCGCGGCGGCGGTCGACGCCGCCGCGGTGGCGCCGGCGCTGCGCGCGCTGGAGGCGGCGGCCCCCCTGGACCGCGCCGCGGCGGACGCGGGCATGGGGGCGCTGCTGCGATACGGCCGGCACCGTCTGTTCCAGGTGCTGGCGCGGCTCGGCCTGTTCGCCCATGGCGGCGGGGCGGTCGACGCGGTGGCGGCCGACCTCGGCGTGGCCCCCGGCTACCGCCGTCGTCTGTTCGCCGCGCTGCTCGGCATCGCCGCGCGCGGCGGGCTGGTGCTGCGCCGCGACGGCGGCCTGGCGATCGCCGAATCCGGGGCCACGCCGTCGCCGCTGGAACGGCCGGGCGACCCGGCCCTGGCGGCACCGCTGGCGCTGCTGGACGCGGCGCTCGACGGGCTGGAGGACGTGCTGGCCGGGCGGCGCGAGGCGGCGGCCGTTCTGTTCCCCGGCGGCTCGTTCGACCTGGTGGAGGGGCTCTACCGTGGCAACGCCGCGGCCGACCGCTTCAACGCCCTGCTGGCCGGCGCCGTGGCGGCCCTGGCGGGGAGCGCGCGCGGGCCGCTGCGGGTGCTGGAGATCGGCGCCGGCACCGGCGGCGCCACCGCCGGCGCGCTGGCCGCCCTGGCGGGCACCGGGGCGGCGGTGGACTACGTCTTCACCGACGTCTCCGCCGCCTTCCTCGATCCCGCCGCCCGGCGCTTCGCGGACCACCGCTTCGTCACCTACCGCAGCTTCGACGTGGAGGGCGACCCGGCGGCCCAGGGGCTGGAGCCCGGCAGCGTCGACGTGGTCATCGCGTCCAACGTGCTGCACGCCACCCGCGACCTCGCCCGCACCCTGGCGAACGTCAAGGCGCTGCTGAAGGCGGGGGGCGTGCTGCTGCTGAACGAGGCGACGGCGGTGTCGGACTTCGCCACCCTGACCTTCGGCCTGACGCCGGGCTGGTGGGCCTTCGAGGACGCCGCGCGGCGCCTGCCGGACGCGCCGCTGTGCGACGGCGACCGCTGGCGCAACCTGTTGGAAAGCGCCGGTTTCGGCGCAGTGGTGGAGGCCGGTCCGGGGACCGGGCAGGCGGTCATCGCGGCGTGCGCCGACGGCTGGCTGGCGCGCCGCGAGGCGGTCGTCTTGCCGGCGGCCGCGGCCCCGGCCGTCGCGGCCGCGCCGGCGCCGGCGGTCTCCGGCGGCGGGGCGCTGGACTACCTGCGCGGCGTCTTCGCCGCGGTGCTGAAGCTGCCGCCGGAGAGCCTGGACCCGGACGAGAACCACGAGCGCTACGGCGTGGATTCCCTGGTGTCCATGGACATCCTGGCCCGCCTCAAGGAGGAGCTGGGGCCGCTGCCGCCGACCCTGCTGTTCGAAAATCCCACCCTGGGCCGGCTGGCCGCGGCCGTCGCCGAGCGGGTCGCCGACCGGGCTGGCGCCCAGGGCGGCGTTGCGGAGCCGGGCGCGACCGCCCCGGCGGAGCGCACCGTGCCGGACGAGGGCGACGTGCCCGTGGCCATCATCGGCATGGCCGGGCGCTATCCCGGGGCGGCCGACCTCGACGCCTTCTGGTCGCTGCTGCGCGAGGGGCGGTCGGCCATCACCGAGGTCCCGGCGGACCGGTGGGACGTCGCCGCCCACTGGTCGCCGGAGCCGGGGCAGCTGCGCGCCGGGCAGGGCAAATGGGGCGGCTTCCTGGAGGGGGTGGACGGCTTCGATCCCTTGCTGTTCCGCATCTCCCCGGCCGAGGCCGCGGTGATGGACCCGCAGGAGCGGCTGTTCCTGGAAACCGTGTGGGCACTGCTGGAGGACGCCGGCACCAGCCGGACCCGGCTGAGCGCCGGCGGCGCCCGGCCGGTCGGCGTCTTCGTCGGCGCGATGAACGCCGACCACCTGCGCCTGGGCGCCGACGACTTCGCCCGCGGCGGTCCGGGGCTGGCGGCGGGCGGCTTCTGGTCGATCGCCAACCGGGTGTCCTACGCCTTCGACTTCACCGGTCCGTCGCTGGCGGTGGACACCGCCTGCTCGGCGTCGCTGACCGCCATCCACCTCGCGTGCGAGAGCCTGAAGCGCGGCGAGTGCGACGCCGCGGTGGCCGGCGGCGTCAACCTGATCCTGCACCCGCTGGCCTCCATCGGCCTGTCGCGGGCCGGCATGGCCTCGCCCACCGGGCGCTGCCGCGCCTTCGGGGCCGGGGCCGACGGGCTGGTCCACGGCGAGGGGGTGGGGGCGTTGCTGCTCAAGCGCCTGCCCGACGCCCTGGCCGACGGCGACCGCGTCGAGGCGGTGATCCGCGGCGGCGCCATCAACGCGTCCGGCCGCACCGCCGCCTGGCTCGCCCCCAACCCCGCCGCCCAGGCCGAGGCGATCCGCCGCGCCTGGGCGCGGGCCGGGATCGACCCGGGCGCGGCGACCTACGTCGAGGCCCAGGCCGTGGGCTCCCCGGTCGGCGACCCGGTGGAGCTGGCCGGGCTCGCCCGGGCCTTCGCCGGGGTGGAGCGGGGGGGCTGCGCCCTGGGCTCCCTCAAGCCCAACATCGGCCATCTGGAGGCGGCCTCGGGGGTGGCCCAGGTGACCAAGGTGGTCCTGCAGATGCGCCACGGCGCGCTCTGCCCGTCGCGGGACGCCGACCCGCCCAACCCCGACCTGGACCTCCCCGCCACCCCGTTCCGGATCGCCACGCCCACACCCTGGGGCGGGCGCTTCGCCGGGGTCAGCTCCTTCGGCGCCGGCGGGGCCAACGCCCACCTCGTGCTGGAGGCACCGCCGCCGGCGGTGCGGACCGCGGCGTCGGAGGGCGCGGCCGGGGAGCAGCTGCTGCCCCTGTCGGCGGCGACGCCGGAGGCGCTGCGCGCCCTCGCCGGGCGGCTGGCCGCCGCGCTGCGCGGCGACGCCGGGCGGGAACGGCTGTGCGACGTGGCGTGGACGCTGCAGACCGGCCGCGAGGCCCTGGCCTGCCGCGCCGCCGTGGCGGCCGTCGCGGCGGCGGAGGCGGCCGCGGCGCTGGACCGGCTGGCCGCCGGCGCGTCACCGGCCGGGCTGCCGGCGGCGGGGCTGGCGTGGCTGCGCGGGGAGGCGGTGGACTGGGCGGCGCTGCACGCCGGGCCGCGGCACCGGGTGCGCCTGCCGGCCTACCCGTTCCAGCACCGGCGCTGCTGGTTCGCCGACCTGACGGCGGAGCTGGCGGCGCCCAGACCGGTCCCCCTTCCGGCGCCCGTGCCGACCCCCGTGCCGGCGACCCGGCGGGCGCTGGTGGTGGTGGGCCCGGGCGACATCGACGACCTCGCCGTGCGCGAGGAGCCGCTGGCCCCGCCGGGGCCAGGGGAGGTGGGGATCGCCGTGGAGGCCTTCGCGCTGAACTTCGCCGACCTGCTGTGCGCCCGCGGCCTCTACGCCAACATGCCGGCCTATCCCTTCACCCCCGGGTTCGAGGTGGCCGGGCGGGTCGAGGCGGTCGGGCCCGGCGTCACCGGCCTCGCCCCCGGCGATCCGGTGGTGGCGATCACCGGCGGCGCCGGCGGCCACGCCGACCGGGTCACCGTGCCGGCGCATCTGGCGGTGCGCCGCCCGCCCGGCCTGTCGGCGGCGCAGGCCTGCGCCGGGCCGATCGGCGTCCTCACCTACCAGCAGGCGGTGCAGCGCAGTGCCCTGGCGGCCGGCGAGACGGTGCTGATCCACGGCGCCGCCGGCGGGACCGGCCCGATCGCCGTGCAGTTGGCCCTGGCCGCCGGGGCGACGGTGATCGCCACCGCCGGCTCGCCGGAGAAGGTGGCGTTCCTGGTCCGGCTGGGGGTGGCCCACGCCATCGACCACCGCGCCGAGGAGTTCGCGGCGCGGGTGCGCGCGTTCACCGGCGGGCGCGGCGTCGACGTGGTGTTCAACACCCTGTCGGGCGACGCCATCCAGAAAGGCATCGACCTGCTGGCGCCCGGCGGCCGCTACGTGGAGATCGCCATCACCGGGCTGAAGACGGCGCCGAGGCTCGACCTGTCGCGGCTGACCGAGAACCAGAGCCTGATCACCCTCAACCTCGGCCGGGTGCTGGCGACACCGGACCAGGCCCGGGCGGCGCTGGCGGCGATGGCCGAGGCGCTGGCCAGCGGGCGGGTGCGCCCGGTGCTGGACCGCACCGTCCCCTTCGCCCGGGTGCGCGACGCCTACCGCCGGCTGGCCGAGCGCGCCAACACCGGCAAGGTGGTGGTGGTGATCGACGGCAGCGTGCCGAACGCCGCCGCGCCGGCGCCAGCGCCGACGGGGGCGCCGACGGGGACACCGACGGGGGCGCCGGCCGGTCTCCCGGGTGTGCGCGAGGCCCTGTGCCGGGCCTTGCGCCTGGAGCCGGGGGAGCTCGACCCCGACCGGCCGCTGCCCGACTACGGGCTCAACTCGGTGATGGCGGTGGCGGCGGTGCGGGCGATCCGCGACGCCACCGGCCGCGCCGTCCCCGCCACCGCCCTGTGGGAACACCCGACGCTGAACCGGCTGCTGGGGTTTCTGGCGGCCGACGACCCCCCGCAGGCGCCCGCGCACCCGGCCATGCCGCACGACCCCGTCCTGGTCGCCCGCGCGGAGGGCGACGCCCCGCCCACCTTCTGGGTGCACGGTGCGCCGGGCGAGGTGAGCTGGGTGCTGCCGCTGGCCCGGGCGCTGGGGCCCGACGTGCCGGTCTACGGGCTGGAGGCCCGGGGGCTCGACGGCCGCCATCCGCCGTTAGAGAGCGTGGCGGCCATGGCCGACCACTACGCCGCCGCCATCGCCCGCACCCGGCCCACCGGGCCGCTGTGGCTGGGCGGCTATTCCGGTGGCGGAATCATCGCCTTCGAGACGGCGCGCCGCCTGCTCGACGCCGGCCGGGCGGTCGAGCGGCTGGTGCTGCTGGACGCCTACGCCCCTGGCAACCCCGGGCTGGAGGGGATGGGCGCCGCCTATGGCGAGGGTTTCGTCTACCAGCTCGCCGGGAACTGGTTCGGGCGGGAGTGGGGCGGCGCGCCGCCGCTGGGCGAGGGCGACCTCGCCGGGCTCGACAAGGAGGGGATGCTGGACCGCGTGCTCGACCACCTCTACGCCGCCGGCCACCCGCCCATGGAGCGGCCCGAGCTGCGCCGCCTGATGGAGGGGATGGACCGCATCGGCCGGGTCAACGGCCGGGCGCTGGGGGCCTACCGGGCGGAGCCCCTGGCGGGGGACCCCGACGTGCTGCTGGTGCGCTGCGCCCAGGGCATGTGCGGCCCGGACAATCCCTACCGCCTCCCCGCCTTTCTGGAGACCCTGGACTACCGGGACGGCTGGGACGCCCTGTTCCGGCGGCCGGTGCGGCGCACCGAGATCGACTGCGACCATTTCCGCCTGGTCGAGCCGCCCTTCGTCGAGCGGCTCGCGGCGGCGGTGCTGGCCGAACCGGCGGCCGCGGCGGAGGACCCGGTGTTCGCCGTGGTGCGGGCGCAGATCCTGGCGGTCCTGCCCGAGCTGCCCGCCGACGCCATCGTGCCCGGGCGCAGCCTGACCGAGCTCGGCGCCAACTCCATCGACCGGGTCGAGGTGGCGACCGCGGCCATGGAGGCGCTGGGGGTGGTGGTGCCGCCCCAGGCGCTGGCCGGGGTGGCCAGCATCGGCGATCTGGTGGCGGTGCTGAAGGCCCATGGACCGGCCCGTGCCGCGGCCTGAGGGGGCGGCGCCGGGGCGGATCGTCGTCACCGGCGTGGGCGCGGTGACGGCGCTGGCCGTCGACGCGCCGGGTCTCGCCGCGGCGCTGCGCGCCGGGGCCTGCGGCGTGCGGGCGCTGGCGCCCGGCGAGATGCCGGCCCTGGGGCCGCTGCGGGTCGCCGCACCGCTGGCGCCGGGCTTCTCCTGGGACGGGCGGCTCGCCGCGGTGGCGGAGCGCTGGCCCGAGCCGGCGGCACGGGGCAGGAAGGTGCTGCGCACCGCCACCCCGGCGCTGCGGGCGACCGCGGCGGCGGTGCTGGAGGCGGCGGGGCAGGCCGGGCTGCTGGAGGGCGGCGTCGATCCCGAGGGCACCGGGCTGGTGGTGGGCGGCAGCAACCTGTCCCAGGGCTACGTGGTCGAGGCGCTCCGCCGCTTCGAGCGGGAGCCGGCGTGGACGCCGGCGCGCTACGGCGTGCAGGTGTTCGACACCCATTGGGTCGGTGCCCTGTCGGCGCTGCTGCCGGCCCACGCGGCGGGGATGACGGTGGCCGCCGGGGCGGCCAGCGGCCACGCCGCGGTGACGGCGGCGGTGGACCTGATCCGCGCCGGCCGGGCGGCGCGGGTGGTGGTGGCCGGGCCGATGGCCGATTTCTCTGCCCTGGAGTGGCACGCGCTGGCCAGGATCGGGGCGCTGGCCCAGGGCCGGCCGGGGCAGGAGCCGGCGGACTGGTGCCGCCCCTTCGACGCCGACGCCAGCGGCTTCGTGCCGGGCGAAGGGGCCGGCGCCCTGGTGCTGGAGGACGCCGCCGCGGCCGCCGCCCGCGGCGTGCCGGCGCTGGCCGAGGTGCTGGCGGCCGAGCTGCTGCTGGACGGCACCGACCAGCCCGCGCCCTCGGCCCGGGGCGAGCGGCGGGCGATGGCGCGGGCGCTGGCCCGGGCCGGGCGGGCGCCGGACGCGGTGGGGCTGGTGTCGGCCCACGCCACCTCCACGCCGGCAGGCGACGCGGCGGAGGCGGCGGCCATCGCCGCGCTGTTCGGCACCGCCGGGGGGCCCTGGGTGAACGCGCTGAAAGGGCTGCTGGGGCACACCTTCTTCGCGTCGGGGGTGGTCGGGCTGGTGGCGGTGGTGGCGCAGGTGCGCGGCGGCTTCGTCCACGCCAACCCCCATCTCCTCCGGCCGGTGGCCGGCGGTCTGCGGCTGTGCGGGCCGGCGGCGGTGGAGGCGCGCGTGGAGCTTGCCCTGAGCAACGGCTTCGGCTTCGGTGGTTTCAACGCCTGCGTGGCGCTGGGGAGGGTGGAATGAGCGTGGGCATCGAGGCCATCGGCGTGTACGGCGGGCGGGCCTTCATCGACGTGGCCGGGCTGGCCGAGGCCCGCGGGCTCAACCGGGCCCGCTTCGACAACCTGCTGATCCGGCGCAAGACGGTGACCCTGCCGTTCGAGGACCCGGTGAGCCTGGCGATCAACGCCGCCAAGCCCCTGGTGGACGCCCTGGCCCCGGCACGGCGGGACTCGGTCGAGCTGCTGATCGTCGCCAGCGAATCCGGCGTCGACTTCGGCAAGTCCATGGCCACCTACGCCCAGCACCACCTGGCGCTGCCGCGCCATTGCCGCCTGTTCGAGGTGAAGCAGGCCTGCTACGGCGGCACCGCCGCCCTCCAGATGGCCCTGGCCCATGTCCGCGCCGCCGCCCACGACGCCCGGGCCCTGGTGATCTGCACCGACACCGCACGCCCGGTGCCCCATTCCTACGCCGAGCCGACGCAAGGGGCGGCCGGGGTCGCGCTGCTGGTGGGGCGCGAGCCCGACGTGCTGGCGGTGGAGCCGGTGTCGGGGGTGCACGGCTACGAGGTGATGGACGCCTGCCGCCCGACTCCCGACCTGGAGACCGGCGACGCCGACCTGTCGCTGCTCACCTATCTCGACTGCATGCAGCAGGCCTTCGCCGCCTACCGCCGGCGCGCCGGGGACGTGGATTTCCAGGACCATTTCGCCTTCCTGGCCTGCCACACGCCCTTCGGCGGCATGGTCAAGGGCGCCCACCGCACCATGATGCGCAAGTTCAAGCCGATGCCGCCGCCCGCCGTGGAGGCCGATTTCCGCCGCCGGGTCGAACCGTCGCTGCGCTGGTGCCAGGAGGTCGGCAACATCTATTCCGGCACCGTCTTCCTGGCGCTGGCCGGGCTGCTGGACGCGGTGCCGCTGGAGGGGCCGACGCGCATCGGCCTGTTCTCCTACGGCTCCGGCTGCTGCTCGGAGTTCTATTCCGGCATCGCCGACCGCCGCTCCCACGAGGCGGTGCGGCGCCTCGGCCTGGGCGCGGCGCTGGCCGACCGCCGCGAGCTGCCCATCCCCGTCTACGACCGCGTGCTGGAGGCGCAGAAGGCGCTGCCGGCGGGGCTTCGCGACGCCACCCCGGGCACCGCCGGGTTCGACGAGCTCTACCACGAGGGGTTCGCCGGGCGTGGCCTGCTGGTGCTCGACCGCATCGCCGGCTACCACCGCCAGTACCGCTGGAGCTGAGGCGATGGAGCCGCACACGCTGATCGTGGAGGACGCCGGCACGGTGGTGACCGCCACCTTGAACCGCCCGGAGCGCCGCAACGCCCTGACCGCCGCCATGGTCGAGGACCTGCACGCCCTGCTGGACCGGCTGGAGGCCGATCCCCGGGCGCGCATCCTGGTGCTCGCCGGCTCGGCCGACGCGTTCTGCACCGGGATGGATTTCGTGGAGGCCAGCGCCGCGGCGGGCGCGGCCACGGTCGAGGCGGCGGCCGGGCGCTTCTACGCCCTGATGGAGCGCTTCACCCGGAGCCCCAAGGTGGTGGTGGCGCGGGTCGAGGGGGCGGTCAACGCCGGCGGCATGGGGCTGGTGGCGGCGGCCGACACGGTGATCGCCACGCCGGCCGCCAGCTTCGGCCTGTCGGAGGCGCTGTTCGGCCTGCTGCCGGCGACGGTGGCGCCGTTCCTGGTGCGTCGCGTCGGCTTCCAGGCGGCCTACCGCCTCAGCCTCACCGCCCAGCGCATCGACGCGGCCGAGGCCCACCGGTTGGCCCTGGTGGACGAGCTGAGCGACGCCCCGGCCGACGCGGTGCGTCGCCTGCGGCTGCGGATCGAGCGCATCCGCGAGGAGACGGTGGCGGCCACCAAGGGCTACTTCGCCGACCTCTCCGGCCTCGGGCCGGACACCGGCCGGCGCGCCGTCGCGGCGCTGGCCGAGCGCGCCGCCGACCCGGCGACCGCCGCGGCGATCCGCGGCTTCATCAGCGGGGAGGGGGTGCCATGGAAACGCCCGTGACGCCGCCGGCGCCGGCCGTCCGCCTGCGCTGGGTGGGGGATTGCATCGCCGTGGTGGCGATGGAGGAGCGGGTGGGGCGCAACACCTTCACCCGCGCCCTGGTGTCCGGCCTGGCCGAGGCCTTCGCCGGCGTCCGCGCCAACGCCGCGGCCAAGGTGGTGGTGGTGCACGGCTACGACAGCGTGTTCTGCGCCGGCGGCACGGAGGAGGAGCTGATCGGCATCGCCGAGAGCCGCCAGACCTTCGACGAGGCCGGGTTCTACCGCATGCTGCTGGACTGCCCGCTGCCGGTGGTGGCGGCCATGCAGGGCCACGCGCTGGGCGGCGGGCTGGTGTTCGGGCTCTACGCCGACCTGGTGGTGCTGGCGCGGGAATCCCTCTACAGCGCCAATTTCATGAAATACGGCTTCACCCCGGGGATGGGCGCCACCTTCCTGCTGCCCCACAAGCTGGGCGTCGCCCTGGGGCACGAGATGCTGTTCACCGCCAGCGGCCTGCACGGCGGGGCGCTGGCGGCGCGCGGCGTCGGGTTCCCGGTGGTGGGGCGGGCCGAGACGCTCGACCACGCCCTCAGGCTGGCCCGGGCGCTGGCCGACAAGCCCCTGCAGGCGCTGACCCTGCTGAAGGAGACGCTGCGCGCCCCGATCGCCGAGGCCCTGCCGGCGGTGGTGGAGCGGGAGAAGCGCATGCACGACCTGACCTTCGCCGCCCCGGGCATCCAGGAGCGCATCCGCAGCCGGTTCGGGCGCTGAGCGGAGCGGCGGCGCGGCCGCCGCCTCACGCCGCCGGGGCGGGCGCCGGCACCGCGTGGCCGGCCGTGCCGGCGCGCCGGCTGGGGGTCAGCAGGGTGTACATGGTCGGCACGACGAAGAGGGTCAGCAGGGTGCCCAGCGACATCCCGCCGACGATCACCCAGCCGATCTGCTGCCGGCTCTCCGCCCCGGCCCCCGTGGCCAGCGCCAGGGGCACCGCGCCCAGCACCATGGCGCCGGTGGTCATCAGGATCGGGCGCAGCCGCAGCACCGCGGAGTCCATGACCGCGTCGCGCTTGGACCGGCCCTGCTCCTGGAGCTGGTTGGCGAACTCGACGATCAGGATGCCGTGCTTGGTGATCAGCCCGACCAGGGTGATCAGGCCGATCTGGCTGTAGACGTTCAAGGTCCCGCCGGCCAGCGTCAGCGCCAGCAGGGCGCCGGCCATCGAGAGCGGGACGGTCAGGATGATCACCAGCGGGTCGACGAAGCTCTCGAACTGGGCGGCCAGCACCAGGTAGATGAAACCCAGGGCCAGCACGAAGACGAAGACCAGGCTCGACCCCGCCTCGCGGAACTCGCGGCTCTGGCCGGCGTAGTCGGTCTGGGTGCCCTGGGGCAGCACCTCGGCCGCGGTGCGCTCCAGGAAGGCCAGCGCCTCGCCCTGGGAGACGCCGGGCGCCAGGTTGGCCTCGATGGTGGCGGAGCGCAGCTGGTTGAAGCGGTTCAGCTCCTTGGGCGACACCGTCTCGTCGATGGTCACCAGGTTGGAGAGCTGGACCATCTCCCCCTGGGCGCCGCGCACGTAGATGAGGCTGAGGTCGCGCGGCGTGGAGCGGTCCTGCTCGGCCAGGCGGATGATGGTGTCGTACTGCTCGCCGTCGCGCTCGAACCGGGTGACCTGGCGGCCGCCCAGCAGCGTCTCCAGGGTGCGGCCGACGGTGGCGACCTGGATGCCGGAATCGGCCACCTTGTCGCGGTTCATCGCCACCTCGATCTGCGGCTTGGAGAGCTTCAGGTTGCTGTCGGCGTCGACCAGCCCGGGATAGGCCCGGATGCGCTCCATCATCGCCTCGACGTGACCCTGGAGGTCGTCGTAGCTGCCCGAGGTCTGGATCACGAACTCGATGGGCCGGCTGTTGCCGCGCTGGCCGAAGGAGGCCTGGTTGACCGGGAAGGCGGTGAGACCGGCGATGCGCCGCAGCTCCGGCTGGAGGGCGGCGGCGATCGCCTGCTGGGAGCGCCCGCGCTCGCTCCAGTCGGCGAGCTGGGAGATGGCCAGCATCCGCGTCACCTCGGGAAAGCCGGCGATGACGATGTAGCTCTCGACCTCCGGCACGCCGGCCACGATCGCCTCCGCCTGGCGGGCGTAGCGGGCGGTGTAGTCGATGGTGGCGCCCTCCGGCGCGGTGCCCAGCACGCGGATCACCCCGCGGTCCTCGACCGGCGCCAGCTCCGACTTCAGGTTGGTGAAGAGCAGCGCGCTCGACCCGGCCACGCCGATCGCCAGCAGCACGATCAGCGGCCGCACCCGCAGGCTGGCCCGCAGCAGCGCCCGGTAGGCCGCGGCCATGCCGTCGAACAGCCGCTCCAGCGCCCGGTAGACGCGGCCGTGGCTTTCGTGCCCCTTCAGCAGGCGGGCGCACATCATCGGCGTCAGGGTCAGGGCGACGAAGCCGGAGACGATCACCGCGCCGGCCAGGGTCAGGGCGAACTCCAGGAACAGCCGGCCGACCCGGCCCGGGGCGAAGGCCACCGGCGCGTAGACGGCGGCCAGCGTCATGGTCATGGCGATGACGGCGAAGCCGATCTCGCGGGTGCCGACGATGGCGGCGAGGGTGGGCTTCTTCCCGTCCTCAATGTGGCGGTGGACGTTCTCCAGCACGACGATGGCGTCGTCCACCACCAGCCCGATGGCCAGCACCATGGCCAGCAAGGTCAGCGTGTTGATGGAGAATCCCACGGCGTGCATGATGGCGAAGGTGGTGATCAGCGACACCGGGATGGTCACCACCGGGATGATGGTGGCGCGCACGGTGCGCAGGAAGAACAGCACCACCACGACCACCAGGACCACCGCCTCCAGGATGGTGTGGAACACCGCCTCGATGGAGCGGTCGATGAAGACCGAGCTGTCGTAGGACACCCGGGCGGTCATGCCGTCGGGCAGGTCGTCCAGCAGGCGCGGCAGGATCTCCCGCACCGCGGTGGAGACGTCCAGCGGGTTGGCGGTGGCCTGCTTGATGATGCCGATGGAGATGGCGTTCTTGCCGTCCGACCGGCTGTCCCGCCGCTCGTCGGCGGCCCCCAGCTCGACCGTCGCGACATCGCGCAGGCGCACCAGGATGCCGTCGCCCTGGCGCACCACCACGCCCTCGAACTCCGCCGGCGTGGTCAGGCCGGTGCGCGACAGCACGGTGAACTCGCGGTCCCGGCTCTCGATGCGGCCCGACGGGATCTCGACGTTCTGGCCGCGCAGCGCGTCCTCGACCTCCTGGATGGTCAGGCCGTAGGCGGCGAGGCGGGCGCGGTCGACCCAGATGCGCATGGCGTAGCGCCGCTCGCCCATGATCTGCACGTCGGCGACGCCGGGCAGGTTCTTGAAGCGGTCGACCACGAAGCGGTCGAGGTGGTCGGTGATCTCCAGGGGCGACAGGCGGTCGCTGACGAAGGGCAGGAAGATGATGGGCTGGGCGTCGGCCTCCACCTTGGAGATGACCGGCTCGTCGATCTCGTCGGGCAGCCGGCCGCGCACCCGGGCGGCGCGGTCGCGCACGTCGCTGGCCGCCACGTCGGGGTCGACGGTGCGCCGGAAGGTGACGGTGATCCGGCTCGATTCCGGGCGGCTGACCGAGGTCAGGGTGTCGATCCCCTCGATGCCCGCGATCGAGCCCTCCAGCACCTGGGTCACCTGGGTCTCGATGATCTCGGCGCTGGCGCCGGGGTAGTCGGTGCGGATGGAGACGACGGGCTCGTCGATGTTGGGGTACTCGCGCACCGTCAGGCGCTGGTAGCTGACCACCCCCAGCAGCACCAGGATCAGGCTGAGCACGGTGGCGAAGACCGGCCGGCGGACGCAGATCTCGGAGAGGCCCATGGCTCAGGTGCCCTCGCGGCCGTTGACCACCACGACCGGGGCGCCCTCGCGCAGCCGCTGCTGCCCCGCGGTGACCACCGTGTCGCCGGGCGACAGCCCCGTCAGCACTTCGACCTCGCCGGCCTTGCGCTCGCCCAGCACCACCACGGCGCGCCGGGCCGTGCCGTCGACCACGCGGTAGACGACGCGCAGGTCGCCCTGGGGCAGGATGGCGGCCTCCGGCACCAGCAGGGCGTTCTCCCGGCTGGCCGCGGCGACGCCGACCCGCACGAACAGGCCCGAGCGCAGCGCCCCGTCGGGGTTGGGCACCCGGGCGCGCAGCCGCAGGGCGCGGCCGTTGACGTCGACCTGGGGATCGATGGCGGTGATCCGCCCCTCGAAGCCGCGGCCGGGCAGGGCGTCGGCGGTGATGGCGACCGGCAGACCGACGGTGACGCTGGTCAGGAAGGTCTCCGGCACGCGGAACTCCACGCGCAAGGGGTCGACGGTCTGGAGCCCGATCAGTGCCTCGCCGCGGGACACGTACTCGCCGCGGCTGACCGGGCGCAGGCCGAGTTCCCCGGCGAAGGGGGCGCGGATCACCGTCTTGTCGAGCTGGGTTTCGGCCAGCCTGACCCGTGCCCGGGCCGAATGCAGGGCGGCGACCGCCTCGTCCAGCGCGCGCCGCGTGCCGGAGCTCTGGCGCACCAGGGTGTCGGCGCGGTCGTAGTTGGCCTGGGCCAGGGTCAGCTCGGCCTTGGCCTGGTCGAGCTCGGCCGTGAGGATGGCGTCGTCGAGGCGGACCAGCGGCACCCCGGCGGCGACCGCGGTGCCCTCGTCGAACAGAATGTCGGCGACCACCCCGTCGATCTCCGGCGACAGCACCACCGAGTCCTGGGATTGCAGGGTGCCGATGGCGTCGATGCGCACGGTCACCGTGTCGATCCGCACCGGTGCCGTCTCCACCGCGGCCGGGCGCGGCGCGGCCTGGCCGGCGGCCGGCGCCGCGGGGGATTTCTGCTGCGCGAAGCTGGTGCCGAACTGCCATTGTCCGACCCCGGCGAGCGCGAGACCGCCGACGAGCAGCGCCCCGATGACGTGTGTGCGCCTCATGCGATTGCCCGTCCTCTGTCCACAGAACCCTGATGCCACGAGGGTGACACGACACACCCGGCCCGTCCGCCCGCACTTCCTGCCCAGCACCGGCCGACCGTGGATCGCTTTTTTCGCGTCGATCTCTTGGAATGCATGGACGCCGCGACGGAGGGTCCATGGCCCGGCCGTCTGCGGCACCGCACAACAGTATAGGATGGGCCCCATGGTTAGGAAAGAGCCGGCCCTGTAACAGAGTGTAACGGCACATGGCGGGCCCTCGGCGAGGCGGCCGACCCCGCGGAGCGGTGGTCGATGCGACGCCCGCTCCATGCGGATGACGCGCGGGCGGGCATTGAAAGTGACATCAAATGATGCCATTTTCGTGCCTCCTGGTGAGGAGGATGTCCATGCGCACGACCCTGGCGCTCGATGACGACCTGGTGGCGAAGGCCCAGTCCTTCACCGGTCTGAAAGAGAAGGCCGAACTGGTGCGCGAAGCCCTGAAGGCCTTGATCGAGCGTGAGAGCGCCCGTCGGCTCGCCCGTCTTGGCGGCAGCGAGCCGGAGCTTGAAGCGGGTCCCCGGCGGCGGCCTGAATGATCCTGGTGGACACGTCGGTGTGGGTGGATCACCTGCGGCGGGGCGACCCGGTCTTGGGCCGGTTGCTCAATGAGAACCGCGTGGCGACCCATCCCTACGTCATCGGTGAACTGGCGCTCGGCCGTCTGCGCCATCGCGACGAAGTCCTTGGCCTGCTGTCAGACCTGCCGCACGCGACCCCCGCTCAGGAGGGCGAAGTCCTGCACTTCATCCGGGAGCATGCCTTGTCCGGGTCCGGAATTGGATATGTCGACGCGCATCTGCTTGCGGCCACCCGCTTGACGACCGGAGCGGCGCTCTGGACCCGCGACACGCGGCTGGCACAGGTCGCGCAACGCCTCCGTCTCGTTGCCGACCGCTTGCAATGATCAGGCCGGCACCGAAACAAGACCCGTTTTGTCTCACTTCTCCCGGGTGTCACTGGCTGGCGCTTGCTGCGTCCACCGGTAAGACCCAACGCGCGAACCGTCCCCGGCTCGTCGCTCGCCCCCTCACCCCGCGATCCGCACCCGCACCCCGGTGCGCGGCGCCATGGTGCCGGCCTTCCACACCGGGCGCACCGGCTTGGGCTCCTCCAGGGTGAGGTCCAGGGTGGTGACCACCTCGGCCAGCACGATGCGCATCTCCTCCAGGCCCAGGGTGGCGCCCAGGCAGTGGCGGCGGCCGCCGCCGAAGGGCAGGAACTCGGAGATGCCGTAGCGGCGCTCGAGAAATCTCTCGGGCCGGAACGTTCCGGGATCGGAATAAACGGCCGGGTCGTGGTGGGCGAGGTCGACCGACGCCGACACCACCGTGCCGGCCGCCAGGCGGCGGCCCAGCAGGGTCATCGGGCAGGCCAGGCGGCGCGCCACGTTGGTGCTGACGGGGTGGATGCGCAGCGCCTCCCGGCACACCGCGTCGACATAGGCGTTGCGGGCCACCAGGGCGGTGTCGCCGGTGCGCGCGTAGTCCGCCAGCTCCGCCCGCAGGCGCGCCCGCACGCCCGGGGTGCGCAGGCTCCAGTAGACCGCCCAGGTCAGCGCCGTCGCCGTGCTCTCGTGGCCGGCGAACAGCATGGTGAAGAGGTTGTCGCGGATCTCTTCGTCGGTGATGGCCGGAGAGCCGTCGGGGTTCGCCAGGCCGACCAGGTGGTTCAGCACGTCGAGGCGCGCCGGGTCGTGGCCGCGGGCGCGGGCCGCGGCGATGTCCTCGTAGATGATGCGGTCGCAACGCGCCCGGGTCGCCGTGAAGCGCCGCCACGGCGACCAGGGGCCGAGGTCGCGGCGCAGCGCCGGCACGAACACCACCCAGAAGCCGGCCGCCCCGTGCAGCTCGGCGAAGGCCTTGGCGAAGTCGGCCATGCGGGCCTCGTCCACCATGCCGTAGACGGTGCGCAGGATCACCTCCAGCGACACCCTGCGCATGCGCTCCAGCAGGCGGACCGTCTCCCCCCGCGGCCAGGAGGCGGTGTGGCGGCGCGCCACGTCGCGGATCATCGGGCCATTTCCCAGGGGACCGTTTCCCGCACCCCGCTGCTCCACCAGCGGCGCCATCAGCATGTCGCGCAGGCGGCGGTGCTCCTCGCCGTCCAGCAGGATGACCGAGCGGCGGCCGACGAACACCTCGCCGGTCTTGTCCACCGCGGCGTAGGCGCTGGCCGGGGCGGCGAAGATCTCCTTGATCAGCGGCGGCCGGCCGGTCACCACCATGCGGTTGCCCAGCAGGAACGGAACGGTGAAGGGGTCGCCCCAGCGCGCCACCAGCCGGCGGTAGCAGGCCAGCGGGTCGCGGAAGAACGCCACCATGTGCAGGATGCGCGAGCGCGGCCCGCCGGGCAGGCCCTCCGGCAGCGTCGTCGGGGAATTCGTTTCGGAGGCGGACGAAACAGGCGCGTCGGTCATGCGGGGATCTCCTGCACGGGCGTGGCGGCGGAGCCGGCGGAGGGGGGCTGGCGCGGCCCGTCGTAGACCAGCCGCACGCCGCTCTTCGGTCCCATCAGGAAGCCGGTGCGCGCCACCACCAGCGGCCCGTCCTCGGCCCGGCGGAAGCGGCAGCGGCCCAGCAGCACCCCCAGCACGATCTTGATCTCGTAGACCGAGAAGAACTGGCCCAGGCAGATGCGCTCGCCACCGCCGAACGGGATGTACTCGTAGGGCGAGGGCCGGCGGCCGAGAAAGCGCTCGGGGCGGAACGCTTCGGGATCGGGATAGATTTCGGGATCGTAATGAAGGACGGCGGCGCAGGCCGAGACGTTGACCCCGGCCGGCACGGTCCAGCCCCGCAGCTCCAGCGGCCGGGCCAGCTGGCGCACCACGTCGGGCACCGCGGGGTAGAGGCGCAGGCACTCCTTCACGACGGCGTCGAGGTAGGGCAGGGCGGCGTAGGCGTCGGGTGCCGGGTCGGGGCCGAGCCCGTCGATCTCCGCCCGCAGCCGCTCCAGCACCGCCGACGCGGCGTGGACCCAGTGCATGGCCCAGGTCAGGCCCAGCACCGAGGTCTCGTGGCCGGCCACCAGGTTGACGATCATGTTGTCCTGCAACGCCTCGTCCGCCATCGCGGTGCCGTCGGGGTAGCGGGCGTGGACCAGCCGGCTCAGCACGTCGGGGCGGTCCGCCCCGGCCGGGTCGGCGCGCCGGCGCGCCGCCAGCTCGGCGACCAGCCGGGCCAGCCGGGCGCGGGCGTCGTGGAAGCGGCGCACCGGGGGCAGCGCCCGGCTGCCGGCGCCGGCCAGCGACAGGGTGAGGAACAGCGGGTTGCCGAAGGCGCGGGAGAAGGCCAGCACCGCCGCGCGGAAGCGGTCGAGCTCGCCGGCCCGGTCCTCGGCGCCGATCACCGCCTTCAGGATCACGTCGAGGGCGATGGCCAGGGCGGCCGTGCGCACCACCAGCGTCTCCCCCGGAGTCCAGGCGGCGATGGCCTGGACGGCGGTCTCCTTCATCATGCCGCCCAGCCCCTTCATGGGGTCGCCCTGGAATTGGGGGGCGATCATCCGGCGCTCGCGCTTGTGGGCGGCGCCGGAATGGGCGACCAGCCCCTTCTCGCCCAGCACCCGCTTCTGGGCGGCCGGCAGCTCCACCGTGAAGGTGTCGGGATGGGCGGTGAAGATCTGGCGCACCCCCTCGGGGTGGCCGGTCATCACCGTGCGGGCGTTGGTGAACACCGTGAAGGGGTCGCCGTGGCGGCGCCGGCAGTCCTGGAACAGGGCGTAGGGGTCGCGGACGTAGCGCAGGCTCGACAGCGGCGCCAGCCGCGGGCCGGGGGGCAGGGCGGGGCTCATGGGGCGGTCTCCAGGGCGCCGAGGCGGCGGGTGAGGACGCCGGCCGCCCCGTCCATCAGGCGGTCGGCCAGGTCGTCGGCGTGGCGCCGGCGCCAGTCCTCCAGGGCGGTGCCGCGGAGCCAGCGGTTGCACGCCCCCATGGCCGGGCCGCAGTGGATCTGGAAGTTGGCGGCGTCGCCGCGCCGGCCCTCCAGGGCCAGGCGGTTGGTGTGGACGAAGTACCAGCGGAACACCATGGCCATCCTCCTGCGCGGGTTGGCCTCGGCCGCCGCCAGCTCGGCCGGGGCGGCGCGGCGGTAATAGGCGGCGGTCTCCTCCCACACCGCCGCCACCGAGCGGCCGAACCAGCGCTCCTCGATCTCGCGCAACGTCGCCGTGGGGATCGTCTCGAGGCCGGAATGGGTCCGGTAGAGCTCGTGCAGGCGGTTGGCCCGGGGCGCGAACAGGGTGCCGCGCTTCAGCACCTGCACCTTCGCGCCGATCTCGAACATGTCGCCGGCCGGGGCCATGTCGGTGTCCTGGACGTCGGCGCCGGCCAGCAGGTCCTTCACGGCCTCGCTGGTGCCGGCCTCCACCGTGCATTGGTTGATCGACCCGGTCAGCACGAAATCGGCGCCCAGCACGAAGGCGGCGGCCACCGCCTCAGGCGTGCCGAGGCCGCCGGCCAGGCCGATCCGCACCCCGCCGGCGCCCAGCTCGGCGCGCAGGGACAGCAGGGCCGGCAGCAGGGCGAGGGCGACGCGGCGGTCGGTGTGGCCGCCGCTGTCGGCCTCGGCGCAGACGTCGTCGGCCATCGGCAGGCGCGCGCCAAGTCGCGCCTCCTCCGCGGTGATCCGGCCGGCGGCGGCGAGCGCCGCGACGATGGCCGGGTCGGGGGGCGCCAGGAACTGGCGGGCGACCGAGGGGTGGGAGACCTTGCCCATGACCCGGTTGGCCGGGCGCGGCCGCCCGTCCGGCCCGGCGCGCAGGCCGGCGAGGCGGTAGCGCACCAGGGCCGGGGTGAGGCGGACGAAGGCCGACGCCTCCACCCGCCTGACGCCGCGCGCCAGGAAGAGGTCGACCAGGTCCTCCTCCTGGGACGGGATCAGCATGTTGTGCAGCAGGTTGACGCCGAACGGGCGGTCCGCGGGCAGGCCGGCGCGGATGGCCGCGACCGCCTCGTCCACCCGCTGCGGCGTCAACCCGCCGCTGCCGAAGAAGGCGAGGACGCCGGCCCGCGCCAGCCGCGCCACCATGGCTTCCGAGGCGATGCCCTTGACCATCGACCCCGTGGCGTAGGCCAGCCGCACGCCGTGGTCGGCGCGGAACGCGGCGCTGCCCAGTCCCTCGGCGCGGATCGGCATCGGGTCGGTCCCCGGTGTGGCGGGCCCCCCGCCGGTGGACGGGGCGACGGTGGCGATGATCGCGATGCACGGGGCGCCTGTCCACCCCCGCAACGCGCCGAAGTTGAACACCAGGGGACGAAAATGACGGGGCACGGGCAAATTTGGTTTGTTTTTTTTTGTGATCAGGCCAAAGTTTGCCCCGTTGGCTGTTGAACGCCAAGATCACTGCGGGCCTACGGCATGCGGGCGGCTGCCGCGGTGCGGCCTGGTGCGAGACGCGCGCGGTCACGCCCCCCGCGCCATTGTCGGAAGAGGGTTAAGGCATGGAACCGATGACGGTGGACAACGACGTTCGCTCGATCACCTTCCTGAAGGCGCGGCCGAACGGCGACTACGACGTGACCCATCTGACGCCCCATGGCAAGCGCAAGCGGCAGTCGCGCACCGTGCGCCCGCTGGAGCGCGCCATGCGCAAGCTGGCCCAGGCCCAGGCCAACGCGGCCATGGTCTACCTGGCCCGCCACGAGCGTTCCAACCGCCGCAAGCGCAACGGCTGGCTCTGGGATCTCGGCGAGAACATGTCAAAGGCCAGCAAGGCGGCGCGCAAGACGCCGCGCGTGGTCGTCCTGCGCGAGAGCTGATCCACCACACCTAACCGACCGCGAAGGGGATGGAGCGATGGCAGAGACGGTGCAGACGCCCGAGTCGGCGAAGAGCGCGGCGGCCAAGGCCGCCGGCACGCCCGCCGGCGCGGTGAACAGCGACGCGGTGAACAACGACCTGGTCGTCATCGACATGGGCGAGCAGGACCGCAGCGGCGTGCGCAAGCTGCGCCGCGGCGAGGGCAAGCTCCTGCGCAAGGTCAAGGGGGTCGTCGCCGAGCTGCGCGACCACGACAAGATCGAGGGCAACGCCCAGGTGGTGGTCGTGGTCGTCCGCGAGACCTCGGACCTCGATTGGTTCGATGACGACGATGATGACGACGATGACGACGACGACGACGATTACGACGACTGAGCCCCACCACCGACTCCGAGCACCGGGGCGGCGCCCTCCCTTGCACGCCGGGGGGTAGGCGCCGCCGTCCGAGGGCCGCGCGGCGGCACGCCGCCGCGCGGGCGTGGCTCAATCCCGGCACGGACCGCGATCGGGAGTCTTCCATGCCGAGACCATCGCCGACGGCGGGACCCTCGCCGGCACCGGGATCATCGCCGACGGCGGGGCCAGCGGAACCGGCGCCGCGCGGCCCGCGACGGGGGCGCTGGCGGGGGCGCTGGCGGGCCGTGGTTCCGCTCCTGGTGGGCGGCTGGGCCGCCGACCCGGGCCCCGCCACCCCGGGCCCGGCCGGCCCGGTCGCGGCCGCCCCGATCCCGGTCACCGTGGCGGCGGTGGAACGGGCCAGCATCCCGGACATCGAAAGCGCCACCGGCATGCTGCTGGCGTGGCGCGAGATCGACGTCGCCCCCGGCACCGCCGGCAACATCACCGCCGTGCCGGTGGAGTCCCACGCCACCGTCAGGGCCGGCGACGTCCTGTTCCAGATCGACGACCGCATCGCCCGGGCCGACCTCGCCCGGGCCGACGCGCGCCTGACGGTGACCCGCGGCGCGCTGGAGCGCGCCCGCGACCTCTCCACCCGCGGCAACGTCTCGCGCTCCCAGCTCGACAGCGCCGAGGCCGACTACGCCGAGGCGCAGGCGAACGTGGCCAGCGCCCGGGCGACCCTGGCCACGCTGACCCTGCGGGCGCCGTTCGACGGCCTGCTCGGGATCATCTCCATCGCCCCCGGCGCCTACGTCCAGGCCGGCCAGGTGCTGACCGAGCTGGAGGACGAGACCCGCCTCTACGCCGATTTCCACGTGCGCCAGGGGCTGCTGCCGCGGCTCGAGCCCGGGCTGCCCTTCACCGTCACCTCGGACGCGCTGGGCGACCGGACCGCCGAGGGAACGGTGGCGCTGGTGGTGCCCCAGGGCACCGAGGAGGCGCGCTCGCTGCGGGTGCGCGGGATCATCGAGAATCCGCAGGGCACGCTCACCGACGGCATCGCGGTGCGCGTCGACATGCGGCTGGGCAGCCACGATTCGGTGCTGTCGGTGCCGGTGGCGGCGCTCATCCCGACCATGACCGGCAACTACGTCTACCGGGTCGCCGACGGGCGTGCGGAGTGGACGGCGGTGGCGGTGGGGGCGCGCGACGCCCGACGGGCCGAGATCCGCTCCGGCCTCGGCGAGGGCGACAAGGTGGTGACGGTCGGGCAGTTCCTGCTGAAGGACGGGGCGCCGGTCACGGCGGTGGGCGAGGGCTCCTGATGGTCCTGCGCGACGCCTGCATCCAGCGCCCGGTCCTGGCCATCGTCATCAACCTGTTCCTGGTGCTGGGCGGGCTGTGGGCGCTGACCGCGCTGCCGATCCGCTACCTGCCCCAGTTCGACGTGCCGATGGTGACCGTCACCACCCTGTTCCCCGGCGGCAGCGCCGCCCTGGTGGAGCAGTCGGTGACCGTGCCGGTGGAGCAGGCGGTCACCCAGGTCAACGGCATCGACTACGTCACCTCGGTCAGCACCGCGAACCTGTCGACCATCCAGATGGTCTTTCGCGGCGACGTCGACCCCGCGGCGGCGGCGGCGGAGGTGCGGGCCAAGGTCAACGAGGCGCAGCGCACCCTGCCGGCCGGAGCCGAGGCGCCGGTGGTGGCCCAGCTCAGCCTGGACAGCCAGCCCACGCTCTACCTCTCCTTCACCGACCCCAAGCGCAGCGCGCTGGAGATCACCGACGTGCTGGAGCGGGTGGTCAAGCCGCAGCTCGCCACCGTGCCCGGGGTCGCCAGCCTGCAGGTGCTGGGCGAGCGGGCCTACGCGGTGCGGGTGTGGATCGACCGTTTCCAGCTCGCCGCCGAGGGGCTGACCCTGGACGACGTGATCGCCGCCCTGCAGGCGCAGAACGTCGACCTGCCCGGCGGCGAGATCGTCGACGACACCCGCCGCGTCAGCGTGCGCGCCCGCACCACCATCGCCGCCCCCACCGACTTCGCCCAGCTGGTGGTGCGCAGCGGCGGCGCCTACGCGGTCCGCCTGGGCGACGTGGCCGAGGTCGAGGTGACGGCGCAGTCCGCCGACACGGCCGTGCGCATCGACGGCGCGCCGGCGGTGGCGATCGGCATCCAGCGCCAGAGCGACGCCAACCCGGTGGACATCTCCGACGCGGTGGAGTCGCTGCTGCCGGCCCTGCAGCGCACCCTGCCCGGCGGCATGACGGTGGAGATCGCCTACGACAGCGCCGTCTACATCGACGCCGCGGTGTGGGAGGTGTTCGAGACCATCGGCATCACCATCGCCCTGGTGGTGCTGGTGGTGGTGGCGTTCCTGGCCTCCGTGCGCTCCTCCATCATCGCCCTGGTGGCGATCCCGCTGTCGCTGGGCGGCGGCCTGGCCTTCCTGCTGGTCATGGGCTACAGCCTCAACATCTTCACCCTGCTGGCCTTCGTGCTGGTGATCGGCCTGGTGGTCGACGACGCCATCGTCGAGATCGAGAACATCCAGCGCCACGTCGACCACGGCATGGACCCGATCCACGCCGGCTTCAAGGGCAGCCGCGAGATCGGCTTCGCGGTGGTGGCGATGACCACCACCCTGGCCGCGGTCTACGCCCCCATCGGCCTGCTGCCCGGCACCATGGGCGCCCTGCTGCGGGAGTTCGCCTTCACCCTGGCGGCCACCGTCATCGTCTCCGGCTTCGTCGCCATGACCCTGTCGCCGATGATGTGCTCGCGCATCCTGCGCCGGCACTCGGGGCGCGGCGTCGCCGGCGCGGTGGACCGCCTGTTCGCCCACCTGGCCGGCGGCTACCGCCGCCTCCTGGCGGGCAGCCTGCGCCACCGCTGGCTGGTCGTGCTGGTGGCGCTGGCGGCGGTCGGCGGCGGCTTCGCCACCATGGCCCGGCTGGGCGGGGAGCTGGCCCCGGTGGAGGACCAGGGGTTCCTGCTGGTGCTGTTCTCCGGCCCCCAGGACGCCTCCCCGGCCTACATGGACGCCCGCGCCGACGCCATCGGCGCGGTGCTGGACACGGTGCCGGAGAAGGATGTCACCATGGCCATCACCGGCATGCCCGCGCGCGAGCAGGGCATGGTGTTCACCCTGCTGAAGCCGTGGGGCGAGCGCAGCCGCACCGCGATGGAGATCGAGGCGGACGTCAAGGGGCGGCTGGCCGGCCTGCCCGGCGCCCGGGTGGCGGTGATCGACCCCAACCCGCTGGGCGGCGGCGGCCAGCGGCCGGTCCAGCTCGTGCTGAAGTCGACCCTCGACTACCCCCAGCTCCAGGAGGCGGCGCAACCCCTGCTGGACGCGCTCGGCGCCGACCCGGACCTGCGCAACGTCTCCACCGACCTCGCCCTCAACACACCGATCATCGGCATCGAGGTCGACCGCAGCCAGGCCGCCGAGGTCGGGGTGGAGATGCGGGTGGTCGCCGACGCCATGGGCAAGCTGCTGGGCGACCAGGAGGTCAACCGCTTCGACTGGCAGGGCAACCTCTACCCCGTGCTGCTCGGCCTGAAGACCCAGGACGCCCTCGACCCGCGCTTCCTGGAGCAGATCTTCGCCCGCGGCGCCAACGGCAGGATGGTGCCCTTCGGCGCCTTCTCCAACGTCCGCTACGAGGTGGGGGCGGCCCAGCTCAACCATTTCGACCAGCTCCACGCCATCACGGTGAGCGCCGACCTCGGCCCCGACGCGTCGCTCGCGGCGGTGGCGCAGCGCGTCACCGACCTGGCCGACCGGCTGCTGCCGCCCACCGTCCAGACCGACTGGAACGGCATGGTGCGCCAGCTGCGCGAGGCCAACGCCTCCATGGGGCTGGTGTTCGTGCTGGCCTTCGCCGTCATCTACATGGTGCTGGCCGCCCAGTTCGAGAGCTTCCGCGACCCCTTCATCGTGCTGTCGGTGGCGCCGCTGTCGATCGCCGGGGCGGGTTTCGCCCTGGCCCTCGACGGCGGCAGCATCAACCTCTACAGCGCCATCGGCTTCATCACCCTGATCGGGCTGATCGCCAAGCACGGCATCCTGATCACCGAATTCGCCAACCAGCTGCGCGACGAGGGGATGGCGCGCATGGAGGCCCTGGTGGAGGCGGCGGCGACCCGGCTGCGGCCGATCCTGATGACCACCGCGGCGATGGTGCTGGGGGCGGTGCCGCTGGCCATCGCCAGCGGCCCGGGGGCGGAGAGCCGGCGGGCCATCGGTTGGGTCATCGTCGGCGGCATGCTGTTCGGCACGCTGCTGTCGCTGTTCGTGATCCCGACCGCCTATTCGCTGCTGTCGCGCCGGGCCCGCCGGCCCATCGTCGCGGTGCCGGACGAGGCGGCGCTGCGCGATCCCGTCACCGACCCGGCGGCCGGACCGGCCGATTGACAGCCCGCGCGTGCGGCCAACAAGATGCGGCCCGCCCGGACGGCGGCCGAGAAGGAGAGGGACACCCATGGCGCTCGCGCCCGCGATTCCGCAGACCTTGGACGCCGATTTCCAGGACCAGATCGTGCGCGTGTGCGCCGAGCTGGGGACCACCGGCCCCATCGTCGTCGCGCTGGGCTTCTCCGACCGCCTCGACGCGGCGCGCCTGGACCGTGCCGCACGCCTGCTGATGGACGCCGAGCCGATCCTGGGCTGCCGCTTCGAGGCCGATCCCGAGCGGCCGCGCTGGCGCCGGCGCGACGACCTGGAACGCCGCGACTGGTGCGTCGTCCACGACGTGGCCGACGAGGGGGAGGGGCTGCGCCGGGTGCTGGCGCCCGGTCCCGACGACCTCGAGCTCAACTTCCGGGTCCACCTGCTGCGCCATCCCGCCGGTGACACCGTGCTGGTGTGGGTCAGCCACGTGGTCGCCGACGGCACCGCGGCGGGCGACGTCGCGAGCCGGCTGGCGGCGCTCTACACCCGGCTCGGCACCGAGCCGGGGCACCGGCCGGAGCCCAACCCGGCGCCGCGCGACAGCCTGCAATGGATGGCCGACCTGACGTGGCGCGACGTGCTGCGCATCCTCCGCCGCGACGCCGGCGACGCGCTCCGCGCGCGCGGCGCCGTGCACGGCCTGCAGCGCGACTTCGACCGCTTCCGCGCCACCGTGCCCGGCGCGGTGGCGGTGGCGGCGCACCGCCTGGCCAAGCCGGCGGTCGCGGCGGCCGACCGCGCCGCCGCGGCGCGCGGCTGCACCCGCAACGACCTGCTGCTGGCCGCCTTCCTGCGCGCCTTCGCCGGGTTCGCCGGGCAGGGTGCGGGCGCCCGCGCCCGGGTGGCGCTGCCCAACAACCTGCGCCGCTACGCGCCGGCCCGGCGTCACCACGCCGTCTGCAACATGGGCGGCATCGCCTATGTCAGCGTCGGCCCCGACCTGGGCGCCGGGTTCGACGACACGCTGGCCCAGGTGACGGCGGAGGTGGAGCGCCAGAAGCGCGGCCTGATGGGCGCCGCCAACCCGCTGGCGGTGCGCGTCATGGCCCGCCTGCCGTTCCGGCGCAAGCGGGCGATGGTGGAATCGATGATGCGCAAGGGGATGCGCGGGCCGGTCCCCCCGACCTTCACCAATGTCGGGCGCCTGCGCGCCGCCGCCCTGCGCTTCGACGCGGTGGCGCCGGACCACGCCGCGATGCTGGTGCACCCCGGCGCGGCGCCGCTCTTCCTGTGCTGCGTGGTCGAGTACGACGGGGTGGTGACGCTGACGGTCTGCGTCCAGGCCGCCGACCTGCCGGAGGAGCGGGTGCGGGCGCTGCTGGAGCGGGTGGAGCGGGAACTCCCGGCGCCGCCGGTCCCCGCGGAGGCCTCTGTCGACAAGGAGATGGCATGACGCGCGCCGAGATCTACGAGGTGATCGAGGAATCCGCCCACCTGGAGCCGGGCACGGTGACCGGGGCGGAGACGCTGGCCGGCATCGAGGGGTGGGATTCCCTGTCGGGGTCGGAGTTCCGGCTGATCGTGTCGGACCGCTGGGGCACCGCCCTGTCGGGTCCGGCGGTGGAGCGCTGCGAGTCGGTGGCCGACCTCGTGGCCCTGTTCGGACCGGCCGTCGAAGGGTAGGGTGGGCCGGCCCATTCCGGCGATCCGCGGGAGGACAAGGTGGCGATCATCGTGCATTCCGACGTGAGGCGCATCACCGTGCTGCGCGGCCAGGGCCCGCGGGCCCGGCGCGACGTGCTGGTGGCGGCGCCGGACGCCGTCCTCGGCCGCCCGCCCGTGGCGGCGGACGAGCCGGAGGTGAACCGGCGGGTCGAGCTGGTGGTGGTGGGGCGCCCGCGCCGCCGCCAGAGCCGGGCGCTGCGCCCGGTCGAGCGGCTGGTCCGCCGGATGGCGGAGCGGGAGGTCCGGGCCGCGTCCGTCTACCTGGCGCTGCACGAGCGGTCCAACCGCCGGCGCCGCAACGGCTGGCTGCAGGACCTCGCCAAGAACCTGATGAAGGCGGTGCGCCGCTCCCGGCGCTAGGGTCGGCCATGGCGGACGAGATGAGCGACAAGAAGGGGCCGCCCGCCGTGACGGGTGGCGTCACCTGCGTGATCGACCTGGGCCGCCACAGCCACGAGCGGGTGCGCCGGCTGCGGCGCGGCGGCGGCCGCCTGCTGGACGAGGTCGAGGAGGTCGTCGACGGCCTGAAGGCGGAGGGGGTGCTGACCCCGGGCGCCGACACCGTGGTCGTGGTGGTGCGCGAGGAGACCGGCCTGCGCGCCCTGTTCGGCGACGACGACGACGAGGGCGACGACCGGGACGACGACGAGGACGCCGACGATGACGACTGAGGATGCGTCGGGGCGGGCGCGGGTCGTCGTCCACCTGCGCCGGGCGGACCGCCCCGGCCGGCGCCGCTACCGGGTGACCATGCTGGACCGCCGCCCGCTGGCCCGCCGGCCCGGGGCGGGCGACGACGCCGCGCCGCCGCGCCGTCGCGGCGCCCTGTCGCCGGCTATGGCCGACGCGGCGCCGTCGCCCCTGCGGCCGGCCGGGGCGGACGACCCCATCGTCCTGGTCGCCGCGCCGGCGGCGAAGACCAGCCGCACCTGGCGGGCCCTGCGCCTCTACGGCGCGTTCGTCATGGAGGGGCTGCGCCAGCGCCTGCGCGGCCGCGACGACGACGAGGTGCGGGCGGTGCGGCTGCGCCAACTGTTCGAGGAGCTCGGCGGGCTGTGGATCAAGGTCGGCCAGCTCCTGTCCCTGCGCACCGACCTGCTGTCGCCGGTCACCGCGCGCGAGCTGTCGCGCCTGCAGTACCGGGTCGCCGGCTTTCCCTCCGACCAGGCGGTCGCCGTGGTGGAGCGCGAGCTGGGCCGGCCGATGGGCCAGGTGTTCGCGTCCTTCGACGCGGCGCCCTTCGCCGCCGCGTCGATCTGCCAGGTGCACCGGGCGGTGCTGCGCCGCAACGGCCGGTCGGTGGTGGTGAAGGTGCAGCGCCCGGGGGTGGCCGAGGGGTTCGAGGCCGACATGACGGTGCTGTCGCGCACCGTCTTCGTCATGCGGATGCTCGGCATCGGCGGCTCGCTGCGCCTGGACGAGGGCATCGAGGAGCTGCGCGCCATCATGCGCGAGGAGACCGACTACCGCTACGAGGCGGCCAACCTGCGCCGCATGCACCAGAGCCTGAGGGGGCACGGGGTGTACGTGCCGCGGCTGTACGAGAAGATCTCCACCGACCGCATCCTGGTGATGGAGTACATCCCCGGCGTGCTGATGTCTGAGTACATCCGGGTGCGCCGCGAGGACCCGGCGCGGGTGCATGCCTGGCAGCGGGCCAACGGCATCAACCCGCGCACGATCGCCCGCCATCTGGTGAAGTCGACCTTCCGCCAGATCCTCGAGGACAACCAGTTCCATTCCGACCTGCACCCCGGCAACATCATGCTGCTGCGCGACAACCGCATCGCCCTGATCGACTTCGGGACGATCGGCCACATGGAGCCGGAGATGCTGCTGATCTACCGGCAGGTGAACCGGGCGATCGCCCTCAAGGACTTCGCCCGGGCCGCCGACTACATGATCTGCCTGGCGCCGGCCTTCCCGTCCTCCGACGTCGACTCGCTGCGCCGCGACCTGACCCGCTGCATGAAGGAGTGGTCGCAGCGCGCCCAGCTCAGCGGCATCCCCTACGCCGAGCGCGCCATCAGCAGCGTTTCCACCGAGACCTCGCGGGTGCTGCAGCGCTACGGGGTGGCGCCGAGCTGGGCGATGATGCGCGTCGGCCGGGCCCTCGGCACGCTGGACGCGTCGCTGCAGACGCTGGTCCCCGACGCCAACTTCATGCAGCTCTACGCCGCCTATTTCCGCGATGCCGCCAAGCGCACGGGCGGCCTGCGCGGGCTGGGGCGGATGCTGCGCCAGCGCCTGGGCGAGTTCGCGGTGATGGCCGACGACGCGCGCATCCTGCTGGGCGGGCAGACGCGCCAGCGCATCCTGGCGGTGCGCGGCATGGCCGACCGGGTGTCGCGGCTGTGGGCCATGGCGTTCGGCTGGATCCGCCGGCTCCTGCTGATCCTCTGCCTCATCACCATCGTCGCCTGGTTCCACCACGAGCACGACGCGCCGTGGCCGGACTCCGTCGACCAGGCGCTGTACTGGCTGGAGGACGCCTTCCCCGACCTGCACTACATGCAGTGGCTGGCGATCATCGCCTTTCTCGGGGTGGGCGTGCACATCCTGGGGCGGGCGCGCAGCGGATTACTGAAGAACGGGCGCTGAGGCACGGACCGCCTCACCCGGGAAGATCCTCCGCACCGGCCGGGCGGGCGTGCACGCGCACCCGCTCCGGCCGCGCGTGACGCAGCGCCAGCGCCAGGGCGTGGTCGGGACCGGGGCGCAGGCGGCGCAACAGCCAGGCCGCGGGATCGTCGGCGGTGTCCGGGGCGAGGAAGGCGATGGCCGGCGGGTCCAGGGTGACGGCGAAGCTGTCCAGCGGCAGCGACAGGCCACGGCCCACCGCCTTGATGTACGCCTCCTTCAGGGTCCATGTGGCGTACAGCGCCTCGCCCAGCTCCTGCGGCGGCAGGGCGGCGAGATGGGCGGTTTCGGCCGGGGCGAAGAAGCGGGTGGCCAGCTCCAGGGTGAGGTTGGGCCGGCGCACCGATTCCACGTCGATCCCGACGTCGTTCGCCAGGGTCACCGCCACCGCCGCCATGCCATGGGTGTGGGACAGGTTGGCGCGCAGCGGCGGGGCACCCTGGCCCGGCGCGATCTCCGGCCGGCCATGGGCGGTGGCGGCGAAGCGCCAGTCGGCCGGGGCGATGGCGGGGTGGTGGCGCGACAGCAGGGAGCGCACCAGGGCGTGGCCGGCGATGAAGGCGTGGCGGTCGCGCTCGAAATGGAAGCGGGCGGCGCGGGCGCGCTCGGCGTCGTCGAGGAGGCGCTCCAGGGCCGGCCACGCGGCGGCGGGGATGCGCTCCAGGGCGACCCACACGACCTCGACGTCGTCGAGGGTCATGACCCCACCCCACCGGGGCGCCGGGCGGCGGCGCGCGTCGGTTCGCGGGTGTGGCGGCGACGGCCGGTCAGGAGAAACTGGCGGATGGGGGGAGATTCGAACTCCCGGTACCCTCGCGGGTACGCCGCATTTCGAGTGCGGTGCATTCAACCACTCTGCCACCCATCCGTGGCCCCCGCTGGGCGGGGCGGCGCGCAACCTAGCCGAAACCCCTGGGGTCCGCAAGCCCTGTTTCCGCACTTTCGGCGCGCCCCCGGAACGGCGGCCGGGCGCCGGCCGCGGGGCGCCCCGTCCCCCCGCCGGGGAGCCGGCCGTCACCACCCTTGCCGCCCTGGCCGGGGGCACGCGTTTCGGTGCGCCAAGCCTGTTGACTCCGGGGAAAAGGGGCGTATAAAACCCCCCTCTCACAAGCGGGCGTGCACCTATAGACGGTGGGCGACGGCCCGCCGTTTGTTATGGAATGGGCAGTGACGATGTTTGCAGTGATTCGCACCGGCGGCAAGCAGTACAAGGTCGCCAACGGCGACGTGATCAAGGTCGAGAAGCTCGAAGGCGACGCTGGCGCGACCATCACGCTCGAGGACGTTCTGATGGTCAGCGACGGCGGCGCCACGACGATCGGCACGCCGACGGTGGCGGGCGCGTCGGTGGCCGCCGAGGTGGTCGCCCAGGACCGCGGCCCGAAGATCATCATCTTCAAGAAGAAGCGGCGCCAGAACTACCGCCGCAAGAACGGCCACCGCCAGGACCTGACGGTGCTCCGCATCACCGGGATCAACGGCGCGGCCTGAGCCGCCGCCGCGCAGAGTTCGAGGGAGTAGGACTATGGCTCATAAAAAGGCAGGCGGCTCTTCGCGCAACGGGCGCGACAGCGCCGGCCGGCGTCTGGGCGTCAAGAAGTTCGGCGGCGAGGCCGTGCTCGCCGGCAACATCCTGGTGCGCCAGCGCGGGACGAAGTTCCACCCCGGCGCCAATGTCGGCATCGGCAAGGACCACACCCTGTTCGCCCTGACGAACGGGACGGTGGCGTTCAAGCGCGCGACCGGCGGCCGCACCTACATCGCCGTCGATGCCGCCGCCAAGGTCGCCGCCAACGCGAACGTCGAAGAGGCGCCGGCCGTCGCGGCCGAGTGACCGCGACCGCGCCAGCCGGACGGACGTGACGTGATCGATCGGGGGACCGGGTGACCGGACCCCCGATTTTTCTTTGCTGAAAAGACCATGAAGTTCCTCGACCAGGCCAAGGTGTTCGTGAAGAGCGGCGACGGCGGCCCCGGCGCCGTCAGCTTCCGCCGCGAGAAGTTCATCGAGTTCGGCGGGCCCGACGGTGGCAACGGCGGGCGCGGCGGCGACGTCGTGGTCGAGGCGGTGCAGGGCCTGAACACCCTCATCGACTACCGCTACCAGCAGCACTTCAAGGCCAAGCGGGGCAACCACGGCATGGGCCGCGACCGCAACGGATCGCGTGGCGACGACGCGGTGCTGCGCGTTCCCGTCGGCACCCAGGTCCTCGACGAGGACCAGGAGACGGTGCTGGTCGACCTCACCGAGGTGGGGCAGCGGGTGGTGCTGCTGAAGGGCGGCGACGGCGGCTTCGGCAACGCCAACTACAAGACCTCCACCAACCGCGCCCCGCGCAAGTTCCATCCCGGCTGGCCCGGCGAGGAGCGCTGGGTGTGGCTGCGCCTGAAGCTGATCGCCGACGCCGGGCTGGTCGGCCTGCCCAACGCCGGCAAGTCGACGTTCCTGGCGGCGACCACCGCGGCCAAGCCGAAGATCGCCGACTACCCCTTCACCACGCTGGCCCCCAACCTGGGGGTGGTGCGGGCCGGCGACGACGAGTTCGTCATCGCCGACGTCCCCGGCCTGATCGAAGGCGCGCACGAGGGGCACGGGCTGGGCGACCGCTTCCTCGGCCATCTCGAGCGCACCCGCATCCTGCTGCACCTGGTCGACGGCACCGCCGACGACGTGGTCGAGGCCTACCGCATCATCCGCCAGGAGCTGCAGGCCTATGGTGGCGGCGTGCTGGCCGACAAGGCGGAGATCGTCGGGCTGAACAAGAGCGACGCGATCCTGGACGAGGAGCTCGCCGCGAAGAAGGCGGCCCTGGAGGAGGCGTCGGGGGCCGAGGTCATGGTGCTGTCCGGGGCCACCGGGCAGGGCGTGCAGGCCGTGCTCTACCGGCTTCTCCAGGCGATCCGGACGGCCAAGGAGGAGGAGCCGGAGGTTCTGCATCCGCCGCCGACCCCGGTCCAGCCGCGCAACTGGCACCTGCGCGACCCGCGGACCTCCGAGGACGACGAGGGCTGGGACAACTACGACGACCTCGACGACGATGACGACGACCGCGAAGACTGAGCCTGCCGCCGTCACCCTGCGCGACGCCCGGCGACTCGTCGTCAAGATCGGCTCCGCCCTGCTGGTGGACGAGACCACCGGGCAGATCCGCCGCGCCTGGCTGGACGCGCTCGGCGACGACATCGCCGCCTGCCGCGCCCGCGGCCAGGAGGTGGTGGTGGTGACCTCCGGCTCGATCGCCGTGGGCCGCGAGCATCTCGGCCTGCGCGGCCGGGCGTTGCGCCTGGAGGAGAAGCAGGCCGCCGCGGCCACCGGCCAGATCCGCCTCGCCCATGCCTACCAGGAGACGCTGGCCCGCCACGACATCACCGTGGCCCAGGTGCTGCTGACCCTGGAGGACACCGAGGAGCGGCGCCGCCACCTCAACGGCCGGGCCACCATCGACACCCTGCTGCGCCTCGGTGCGGTGCCGGTCATCAACGAGAACGACACGGTGGCCACCGCCGAGATCCGCTTCGGCGACAACGACCGGCTGGCGGCGCGGGTGGCCCAGATGATCAGCGCCGACACGCTGGTCCTGCTCTCCGACATCGACGGGCTCTACACCGCCGACCCGCGCAAGGACCCGGACGCCGCCCACATCCCGGTGGTCCGCACCCTGACCGCCGACATCGAGGGCATGGCCGGCGAACCGCCGCCCGGCTACAGCTCGGGCGGCATGGTCACCAAGATCGCGGCGGCGCGCATCGCCATGGCCGCGGGCTGCCGCATGGCCATCGCCAAGGGCAAGCGCATGAACCCGCTGGCCGCCCTGGCCACGACGGCCGCCGAGGGCGGGGCGCTGTGCACCTGGTTCCTGCCGGGCGCCGAGCCGCGCACGGCGCGCAAGTCGTGGATCGCCGGCCACCTGGCACCCCATGGGACGCTGGTGGTCGACGCCGGCGCGGTGCGCGCCCTGCGCCGCGGCAGCAGCCTGCTGCCGGCCGGTGTGGCCGAGGTGCGGGGCAGCTTCGAGCGGGGCGACCTGGTGGTGGTCACCGACCCCGAGGGCAACGAGATCGCCCGCGGCCTCTGCGCCTACGCCGCCGAGGACGCGCGGCGCATCCGCGGTCGCAAGAGCGCGGACATCGAGGCCATCCTCGGCTTCCGCGGCCGCAACGAGATCATCCACCGCGACGACCTGGTGATGCGCTGACCCGCCGGCGGGCGGCGGGAGCGCGCACGGTGCCGGGGCCGGCGGGGGGCGCAACACGGGGAGTCACCATGGCCGGTGCACTGAAGGCGGTCCTGTGGGACATCGACGGCACGCTGCTCGACAGCGAGCCCTGGCACTATCGCTGCACCGTCGACGTCTGCCGCGACCACGGCTACGAGCTGAGCGACGCGGAGTTCGCCGCCGCCCTGGGCATCGGCTTTCCCGAGTTCTTCGCCCGTCTCGACGCGGCGCGGCCGATGCCGCTGACCTTCACCGCCTGGGTGTCGGCGATCACCGACCGCTACATCGCCGCCCTGGCCGGGGTGGCGCCGCGCGAGGGCGCCTTCGCCCTGGTCCAGGCCTTCGCCAAGCGCGGCCTGCGCCAGGTCTGCGTGTCCAACAGCGGGCGGCGGGTGGTCGACGCCAACATCGGCGCGATCGCCGGGGCGCTGGGCGCGAATCCCTTCGAGTTCTCCGTCAGCCGTGACGACGTGGTCAACGGCAAGCCCGACCCGGAGCCCTACCGCCTGGCGGCCGGCCGCCTCGGCCTGGAGCCCGGGCAATGCGTGGTGATCGAGGACAGCCCGACCGGCGCCCGCGCCGCCAAGGCCGCGGGCATGCTGACCGTCGCCTGGCCGCAGCACCCCGGCCTGGCGTTCGACGCCGACCACGTGGTCGACCACCCCGGTGCCCTCGACTGGGACGCCCTGTGCGGCCGGCCGGCGCCGGCGGAATAGGCGCCAGCGCGGGCCGTCGGGAGGCCGCCCGCCCCGGCCGGGCCGGCGGAGCGGCGGGGCGAATGTCCTTGCATCGGCGGTCCATGGCGGGCAGGTATGGGGCGTCGAATGCGCTTTGGGTGTGTTGGCCTCCGCCCGCGGGCGCCGCCTCCACCTGCTTTCCCCCTTAGTGATTTGATGATCGTGGCGCCGCCGTGCCGCGCCCGTCGTGGTCCGGGCCCGGGGCGTCCCCTTTCCGCGTCCGAAACAGGGAGGACCTCGACGACATGCTCGTTCATGTTCGCGACAACGACATCAACGGCGCCCTGCGCGCCCTCAAGAAGAAGATGCAGCGCGAGGGCGTCTTCCGCGAAATGAAGCTGCGCCGCAGCTACGAGAAGCCGTCGGAGCGGCGGGCGCGCCAGGCGGCCGAAACCCAGCGCCGCCACCGCAAGACGATGCGCAAGCGGATGCTCCGCGAAGGTTACTGACCGGCCGGCGGAGTCAGCGCGCGCCCGGGCGGGCGCCCGTCCCCCCCGGGCCCCCGTCCCGCCCGGCCCCCCGCGTGGCCGCCTGCGTGGCCGGAGCCCAGGGGGAGGCGCCGCCGGTCCGGGCCGTCCAGGCGCGGCGCCGGACGTCGATCTGCCGGCGGCAGTCCGCCGAACAGTAGAGCGGCGCCGGGCCCCGCCGGGAGGCCCGCTGGAACGGACGGCCGCAGCAGGCGCAATACAACGTGTCCATGGCTCCTCCGACAGGGAGGCCGCCGACGGCGGCGGGAGCCGTCCCGGGCCGTGGCGCCTCGACCGGAAGGAGATGCGCGGCGGTGCGGCGCAAGACACCTCCCCGGTCGGTATAGTCATGGCGAATGATTCGCCTGATGAACAGCGTGAACAACGGTCAATCGGTCAGGGCGACCTTTCGCCGCACGGATGGACGGGCCAGCGATTCCATGCGGCAGGAGGGGGTATGTGGGCAGGAGCGCCGCGGAAATGTCAAAGCACCTTCCCTTAAACTTCATGTTGAATGGATCCGGGCGGCGGCGCGCAGTGCTGGCAGCCCATCCGGCCCCGTGCTCCAGGAACCGCTTGCGATGAAGCTCCCCCCGATCCGTGACTTTCTGCACAACGAAGCGACCGCCGCCGTCACGCTGATGGCCGCCTCGGCGCTGGCCCTGCTGCTGGCCAACTCGCCGGCGGCCGACCTCTACCACCATGCGCTGGAGATGACGGCGGGGATGCATGTCGGGGGGATCGGCATCGACAAGCCGCTGCACATGTGGATCAACGACGGGCTGATGGCCATCTTCTTCCTGCTGGTGGGCATGGAGATCAAGCGCGAGATCCGCGAGGGCGAGCTGTCGAGCCGCGCCAAGGCCATGCTGCCGGGCATCGCGGCGCTGGGCGGCATGGCGGTGCCGGCGCTGGTCTACACCGTCGTCAACGCCGCCGCCCCGGAGAACCTGGCGGGCTGGGCGATCCCCGCGGCGACCGACATCGCCTTCGCGGTGGGCGTCCTGGCGCTGCTGGGGCCGCGGGTGCCGACCTCGCTGCGGGTCTTCCTGCTGGCGCTGGCGATCATGGACGACCTCGGCGCCATCGTCATCATCGCCGCCTTCTACACCCACAACCTGGCGCCGGAGGCGCTGGGCTTCGCCGCGCTGGCCGGGCTGGGGCTGGCCTGGCTCAACCTGATCGGCGTCAGCCGGACGGCCCCCTACATGATCCTCGGCGTCATCCTCTGGGTCTGCGTGCTGGAATCCGGGGTCCACGCCACCCTGGCCGGGGTGGTGCTGGCCTTCGCCATCCCGCTGCGGGTGGTGAAGTCGGAATCGACCATCGTCCATCCCCTGCGCGCGCTCGAGCACGCCCTGCACCCCTGGGTCGCCTTCCTGATCCTGCCCCTGTTCGCATTGGCCAACGCCGGCGTGTCGCTGCACGGGCTCAGCCCCGCCAGCCTGGCCGAGCCGGTGCCGCTGGGCATCGCGCTGGGCCTGTTCCTCGGCAAGCAGGTGGGGGTCTTCCTCGCCAGCGTGCTGGCGGTGCGCGCCGGCGCGGCGGCCCTGCCGGCCGGCGCCAACTGGTCGCAGATGTACGGCGTGGCGGTGCTGACCGGCATCGGCTTCACCATGAGCCTGTTCATCGGCAATCTCGCCTTCGCCGATCCCCAGCACGCGGTGGCGGTGCGCCTCGGCGTCCTCAGCGGCTCGATCGCCTCGGCCGTGCTGGGCTACGCCCTGCTGCGCCGCTTCGCCACGCCCCAGGCCGTCCGGCTGGCGCAAGCGGCGCAGTGAAGGGCGCGGGGAACCCGAGGGCCGGACGCGCGTTCTTTGATGCGAACCCGCCGACGCGATGGCCACGACTCGAAAGCCGCTCCCATGGACATCCTCCGCCTCCTGCTCGCCATCCTGCTGCCGCCGCTTGGCGTGTTCCTCCAGGTCGGCTTCGGTCTGCATTTCTGGATCAACGTGATCCTGACCATCCTCGGCTACATCCCGGGGATCATCCATGCCATCTACATCATCATCAAGGTCAAGTGAGGCCGACAGGCTGCGGCTGGAGCGGCTGCGCCATCTGGCGACGCTGCTCGACTCGCGCTGGCGCATCCCCGGCACCCGCATTCCCATCGGTCTCGACGGGATCGCCTCGGTGGTGCCGGTGGTCGGGGACAGCGCCACCGCGCTGGTGTCCGCCTACATCGTCTACGAGGCGCTGCGTTTCGGCCTGCCGAAATCGCTGATCGCGCGGATGGTCGCCAATGTCGGGCTGGACTGGGCGGTCGGCTCGGTGCCGGTGCTCGGCACCATCTTCGACATCGCCTTCAAGGCCAACCGCCGCAACATCGACCTGCTGCAACGCCACCTGGAGGAGGACCTGGCCCGCCGCGCCGCGTGAGGCGCGGCCGGCGCGGTGCCGGACCCTTGACGCACATCAAGGCTTCGCGCCCGCCCGTGCCGCACTCTGCGCGCCATGACGACGCACCCGACCGACGCCCTGAACCCCGCCCTGCTCGCCACCTATGACGGGCTGCGGATTCCGCGCTACACCAGCTACCCGACGGCGCCGCACTTCTCGCCCAACGTGGCGCACGAGACCTACGGGCGGTGGTTGGCCGGGCTCGACCCGGCCCGCCCCGGCTCCCTCTACGTCCATGTGCCGTTCTGCCGGCAGATGTGCTGGTACTGCGGCTGCCACACCAAGATCGTCGCCCGCTACGAGCCGATCGCCGAGTACCTCGGCCAGCTCCGCCGCGAGATCGACCTGGTGGCGGCGCGCATCCCCGGCCGGCTGGCGGTGCGCCACATCCATTTCGGCGGCGGCACCCCGACCATGCAGGCGCCCGACGATTTCGCGGCGCTGATGGACCACCTGCGCGCCCGCTTCGACGTGGCGGAGGGTGCGGAGATCGCCGTGGAGATCGATCCGCGCACCCTGACCGCGGCGATGGCCGGGGCGCTGGGCCGCAGCGGCGTCACCCGTGCGTCGCTGGGGGTCCAGGACTTCGATCCCGCGGTGCAGGCGGCGGTCAACCGCATCCAGCCCCGGGCGATGACCGAGCAGTCGCTGGCATGGCTGCGCGCCAACGGCATCCGCCACGTCAACCTCGACCTGATGTACGGGCTGCCCCACCAGTCGGTCGACAGCGTCCGCCGCTCCGCCGCGATCGCCCTGGCGATGGACGCCGACCGCTTCTCCGTGTTCGGCTACGCCCACGTGCCGTGGATGAAGACGCACCAGAAGCGGATCGACGAATCGGCGCTGGCCGGCACGCTGGGCCGGTGGGAGCAGTTCGCCGCCATCGCCGGGGCGCTGACCGCCGCCGGCTACGCCGCCATCGGCCTCGACCACTTCGCCAAGCCGGGCGACGAGCTGGCGGTGATGCAGGCGTCGGGCAAGCTGCGCCGCAACTTCCAGGGCTACACCACCGACGACGCGGACGTGCTGCTGGGCTTCGGCGCGTCGTCCATCGGCGCGCTTCCCCAGGGCTACATCCAGAACGCGGTGCCCTTCGGCGACTGGGCCGAGGCCATCGAGGCGGGGCGGCTGGCCACCGTCAAGGGCCTGGCGCTGGACGACGAGGACCGCCTGCGGCGGTCGGTGATCGAGCGGCTGATGTGCGATCTCGCCGTCGACGTCGGGGCGCTGGCCGCGCGCTTCGGCCGCGATCCCGGCCATTTCGACGCGGAGCTGGCCGGCATGGCCGACCTCGTCGCCGACGGCGTCGCCGTGGTGGAGGGCCGCCGCGTCGGCGTGCCGGAGGCCGCGCGCCCGCTGATGCGCATCGTCGCCGCCCGCTTCGACACCCACCTCGCCAGCGGCGCCGGGCGGCACAGCCGCGCCGTGTGAGCCCGCCCCCCTCGCGCCGTCCCGCGGCGGGGCGGGGGGGCGCCCGTCTCAACCGCCTGGAATTGGCAGCGCAAATCGGCAACAGTGTCCGGCGACGACACCAGCCATCCGGGAAGGGTTTGGCGGCGATGATCACGCTGTACACGGTTCCGACGCCCAACGGCCACAAGGCCTCGATCCTGCTGGAGGAGCTCGGCCTGACATACCGGGTGGCGGCGCTCGACCCCCTGGCCGGCGACAACCGCGCCGCGGAATTCCTCGAGATCAGCCCGGCCGGCAAGCTGCCGGCCCTGGTGGAGGACCTGCCGGGCGGCGTCAAGCGCCGGCTGTTCGGCTCCGGGGCCATCCTGCTGCACTACGCCGAGGCCACCGGCCGCCTGCTGCCGGCCGGCGAGGCGCGGCTGGAGGCGCTGTCCTGGTTCCAGTTCGCCATCAGCGACCTGGCGCCGGTCGCCCTCGACCTGTTCCGCTTCGCCGTGCGCGCGCCAGAGAAGATCCCCTACGCCATCGAGCTCTTCAAGGGCGAGATCGCCCGCTACTACGACGCCCTCGACCGCCGGCTGGGCGAGGCCGAGCACCTCGGCGGGGCCGAGTACTCCATCGCCGACATCGCCTGCTACCCCTTCGTCGCCGTCGCCGCCGAGGGCGGCAAGCTGGGCGAGCGCCCCAACATCGAGCGCTGGCGCGCCCTGCTGGCGGCGCGGCCGGCGGTGCAGCGCGGCATGGCCGTGCCGGGCTGAGGGGGGAGCGGGCATGCCGATCATCGAGCGCATCGCCGCACGCCGGGACGACCTGGTGGCCTGGCGCCGCGACATCCACGCCCATCCCGAGCTGGCCTACGAGGAGGAGCGGACCTCGGCGCTGGTCGCCGCGGCCCTGGACTCCTTCGGTGTCGCTGTGCACCGCGGCCTGGGCGGGACCGGCGTGGTGGGCACCCTGCGCGGGCGGGGCGGCGGCAACCGCGCCGTCGGCCTGCGCGCCGACATGGACGCCCTGCCGCTGACCGAGGCCAACGGCTTCGCCCACGCCTCGCGCCATCCCGGCAAGATGCACGCCTGCGGCCACGACGGGCACACCGCCATGTTGCTGGGGGCGGCCCGCCACCTGGCCGAGACGCGCGCCTTCGACGGCACGGTCCATTTCATCTTCCAGCCCGCCGAGGAGGGGCTGGCCGGGGCGCGGCGGATGATGGAGGAGGGGCTGTTCGCGCGCTTCCCGTGCGAGCAGGTCTACGGCCTGCACAACTGGCCGGAGCTGCCGGCCGGCGTCATGGCGGTGCACGACGGGCCGGTGATGGCCGCCGCCGACAAGTTCGTCATCACCGTGACGGGCCACGGCGCCCACGCCGCGATGCCGCACCGCGGCGTCGACCCGGTGCTGGTGGGCGCCCACATCATCACCGCCGCCCAGAGCCTGGTCAGCCGCGGCACCGACCCGCACGACGCCGCGGTGGTGTCGGTGACCTGGGTGGAGGCCGGCACCACCTTCAACATCATTCCCGGCGAGGCGCGGCTGAGCGGCACCATCCGCACCTTCCGCGCCGAGACCCGGGCCCGCCTCCACGAGCAGCTCGCCCGCCTCGCCCGCAGCGTCGCCGCCGGCTTCGGCGCCGAGGCCGAGGTCGAGGTGCTGCCGGGATACCCGGCCACCGTCAACAGCGCGGCGGAGGCCGGACTGGCGGCGGCGGCGGCGGCCGCGGTGGTGGGCGGCGAGCGGGTGCGGCGCGACGCGCCGCCCTCCATGGCGGCGGAGGATTTCGGCTTCATGCTGCAGCAGCTCCCCGGCTGCTACGCGTGGCTGGGCCAGGGTGGCGAGGGCGGCTGCCTGCTGCACAACCCCGGCTACGACTTCAACGACGACATCCTGGTGACCGGCGCGTCCTACTGGGTCACGCTGGTCGAGACGGCGCTGCCCCTGGCGCCGGGCTGAGGGCGGCGCCCCCTGTTCAGGCGCGCCGGGAACGCCCACCTACGGGAAAGAGGACGGACGGCGCCGCCGTCCCGTGGATCAAGGAGGCGAGCGATGCGACCGACCGACGGCTGGCGGATCCCGCCAGAGTTCCAGCCCGACCCCGCGGCGCTGCCCTATGACCTGGAGCGCGCCCTGTCCTCGGTGGTGATGCTGCGCACCACGGTGGCCGAGGACGCTTTCACCGCCGAGGCGCTGGGGACGGAGCGGACCGGGCAGGGCGTGGTGATCCGCGACGACGGGCTGGTGCTGACCATCGGCTATCTGGTGGTTGAGGCCGAGGAGGTGTGGCTGACCACCAGCGACGGCCGCGCCGTGCGCGGCGACGTGATGGCCTACGACCACATCAGCGGCTTCGGCCTGGTGCGCCCGCTGGGCCGCCTCGGCCTGCCGGCGCTGGCGATGGGCGACGCCGCCGCGGTGCGGACGGGCGACCCGGTGGTGGTGGCCGGGGCCGGCGGGCGGATGCACGCGCTGGCGGCGCGGGTGGTGGCCCGCCAGGAGTTCGCCGGGTACTGGGAATACCTGCTGGAGGACGCCCTGTTCACCGCCCCGGCGCACCCGTTCTGGGGCGGCACCGCGGTGCTCGGCCCCGACGGCGCGCTGGTCGGCATCGGCTCGCTCCAGCTCCAGTACCAGGCCGACGGGGACGGGGAGCGGGTGACGCCGCTCAACATGTGCGTCCCCATCGACCGCCTGGCGCCGATCCTGGACGACCTGCTGACCCTGGGCCGCGTGGCGGGACCGGCGCGGCCGTGGCTGGGCGCCTATTTCGCCCAGGACGAGGCGGGGCGCATCGTTCTGGCCGGGCTGGCTGGCGACGGCCCGGCGCGGCGCGCCGAGCTGCGCGCCGGCGACGTGGTACGGGCGGTGGCCGGGGAGCCCGTGGGCACCCTGGGCGAGCTCTACCGCGCCCTGTGGGCGGTCGGCCCGGCCGGCGTCGACGTGCCGCTGACGGTGGAGCGCGAGGGCGACGTCTTCGACCTGCGCGTCGGCTCCGCCGAGCGCGAGCGGTTCCTGAAGACGGGGCCGGTGCACTGAGGGGTCGGCGGCCGCGGGTTCCCCCTACGCGTTGACCGAGAACGGCTGCACCACGCCCGCGAACGCCGCCTGCGCCTCGCAGGCGGCGGCGTGGGCGGTCAGCGCGGGCCAGCGGCCGGGGTCGAGGACGCCGGGGTGGGCCTCGCCGACGAAGCGCAGGGCGCAGGCCACCGCCACGTCGGCGTGGGTCGGGGCGGTGCCGAACCACCATGGCCCGGGGCGGCCCGCGCGGTCGGCCTCCAGGGCATCAAGCACGGCGCCGATCTGGCCGGTGCAGCGGCCGACCCACAGCGCCGAGCGCTGCTGGTGCAGCACCCGCTCGTAGACCAGGCTCACCGCCTTGTCGGCCAGACCGGTGGCCAGCGCGCAGACCTTCAGCACCCGCCGCCGCTCCGCCCCCTGGCGGGGCACCAGGGCCCGCTCCGGGCCGGCCAGCTCGTCCAGGTGGTCGAGGATGGCGCCGCTCTCGATCAGCGCCTCGCTGTCGTCCAGCACCAGGGTCGGCACCCGGGTCAGCGGGTTGAAGGGGGCGATGGCGGCGGCGTCGGAAAAGACCGACCACGGCCGGTGCTCGTAGGCCAGGCCGTAGAGCCGCAGGGCCACCGCCACCCGGCGCACGAAGGGGGAGTCGTACTGGCCGATCAGGATCATCGGGGGCTCCGCGCACGGGCCGCGCCGGGTGGCGCGGCGGTCCGGGGGCCAGCATAGCGCCGCCGGTGCCGTGGGGGAACGGGGCCGGACGCGGACGAGGCGCCCCGGGGGGCGCCTCGCCGTGTCGTGTCACCTCCGGGAACGGCGGTGCGGGCTCAGCGCCGCACCACCATCAGCTTCTTGATCTCGGCGATGGCCTTGGCCGGGTTGAGGCCCTTCGGGCACGACTTGGTGCAGTTCATGATGGTGTGGCAGCGGTAGAGGCGGAACGGGTCCTCGAGGTTGTCGAGGCGTTCGCCCGTCATCTCGTCGCGGCTGTCGACGATCCAGCGGTAGGCCTGGAGCAGGATCGACGGCCCGAGATAGCGGTCGCTGTTCCACCAGTAGCTGGGGCAGGAGGTGGAGCAGCAGAAGCACAGGATGCACTCGTAGAGGCCGTCCAGCTTGGCGCGGTCCTCGGGCGACTGCAGGCGCTCGCGGTCGGGCGGGGCCGGGGACTGGCTCTGCAGCCACGGCTTGATCGAGGCGAGCTGGGCGTAGACGTGCTTGAGGTCGGGGACCAGGTCCTTGACCACCGGCATGTGCGGCAGCGGGTAGATCTTGACGTCGCCCTTCACCTCGTCGATGGCCTTGAGGCAGGCCAGGGTGTTGGTCCCGTCGATGTTCATCGCGCAGGACCCGCAGATCCCCTCGCGGCACGAGCGGCGGAAGGTCAGGGTCGAGTCGAGGGTGTTCTTGATGTAGATGATCGCGTCCAGGATCATCGGGCCGAACTTGTCGAGGTCGACCACGAAGCTGTCGACCCGCGGGTTCTGCCCGTCGTCCGGGTTCCAGCGGTAGATCTTGAAGGTCTTGGTGCGCTTGGCGCCCGTCGCGGCGTTGACCGTCTTGCCGACGCCGACCCGGGAATTGGCGGGAAGGTTGAATTCGACCATTGTTGTGCGTCCTTGCCTGCGTTCCGGGGCCGTTAGTAGACGCGCGCCTTGGGCGGGAACACGTCGACCTCGTCGGTCAGGGTGTAGAGGTGGACCGGGCGGTAATCGATGGTGACCGCGCCCGTCTCCGCCACCCAGGCCACGGTGTGCTTCATCCAGGTGTCGTCGTCGCGGTTGGGGAAGTCCTCGCGGGCGTGGGCCCCGCGGCTTTCCTGGCGGTTGCGCGCCGAGTTCATGGTGACCGTCGCCTGGTAGAGCAGGTTGTCCAGCTCGATCGCCTCGACCAGGTCGGAGTTCCAGACCAGCGAGCGGTCGGAGACGCCGACCTCGCCCTTCTTGGCGAAGGCCTCGCCGATCAACCGGCTCCCCTCCTCCAGCACCTCGCCGGTGCGGAAGACGGCGCAGTTGTTCTGCATCACCTTCTGCATCTCCAGCCGCAGCTCCGACACCTTGATGGGGCCCTTGGCGTTGCGCAGGCGGTCGAGGCGCTCCAGCGCCCGGTCGGCGCCGTCGGCCGGCAGCGGCTTGTGGGACCGGGCGTCGGCCACCAGCTCGGCGGCGCGGATGGCGGCGGCGCGGCCGAACACCACCAGGTCGAGCAGGGAGTTGGAGCCCAGCCGGTTGGCGCCGTGCACCGACACGCAGGCCGCCTCGCCGATCGCCATCAGGCCGGGCACCGTGGCGTCGGGGTTGTCGGCGGTGGGGCGCACCACCTCGCAATGGACGTTGGTGGGGATGCCGCCCATGTTGTAGTGCACCGTCGGCAGCACCGGGATCGGCTCCTTGGTCACGTCGACGCCGGCGAAGATCTTGGCCGTCTCGGCGATGCCGGGCAGGCGCTGGTGGATGATCTCCGGCGGCAGGTGCTCCAGGTGCAGGTGGATGTGGTCCTTGTGCGCCCCCACCCCGCGGCCCTCGCGGATCTCGATGGTCATGGAGCGCGAGACCACGTCGCGCGACGCCAGGTCCTTGGCCGACGGCGCGTAGCGCTCCATGAAGCGCTCGCCGTTGGAGTTGGTGAGGTAGCCACCCTCGCCGCGCACGCCCTCGGTGATCAGGCAGCCCGAGCCGTAGATGCCGGTGGGGTGGAACTGCACGAACTCCATGTCCTGCATGGGCAGGCCGGCGCGCAGCACCATCCCGCCGCCGTCGCCGGTGCAGGTGTGGGCCGAGGTGGCCGAGAAGTAGGCGCGGCCGTAGCCGCCGGTGGCCAGCACCGTCTCGTGGGCGCGGAAGCGGTGGATGGTGCCGTCGTCCATGTTCAGGGCGACGACACCGCGGCAGGTCCCGTCGGCGTCCATGATGAGGTCGAGCGCGAAGTACTCGACGAAGAACTCCGCCTCGTGCTTCAGCGACTGCTGGTAGAGGGTGTGCAGGATGGCGTGGCCGGTGCGGTCGGCCGCCGCGCAAGTGCGGTAGGCCTGGGTCTTGCCGTACTGGGCCGTCATGCCGCCGAAGGCGCGCTGGTAGATCTTGCCCTCGGGCGTGCGCGAGAACGGCACGCCGTAGTGCTCCAGCTCGATGATCGCCGGGATCGCCTCGCGGCACATGTACTCGATGGCGTCCTGGTCGCCCAGCCAGTCCGACCCCTTGACGGTGTCGTACATGTGGTAGCGCCAGTCGTCCTCGCCCATGTTGCCGAGTGCGGCGGAAATGCCGCCCTGGGCCGCCACGGTGTGGGAGCGGGTCGGGAACACCTTGGTGATGCAGGCCGTCTTCAGCCCCTTCTCGGCCATGCCGAAGGTGGCGCGCAGGCCGGCGCCCCCGGCGCCGACGACGACGACGTCATAGGTGTGGTCGGTGATCGGGTATGCGGTCGCCATGGCGGGTCAGGCTCCGAAGGTCAGCTTGAGGACGGAGACGATGCAGATCGCCGCCAGCGCGTAGAGGACGAGCTTGGTCGCGATGATCGCGCCGACCTTCGCCCACTCCATGTGCACATAATCCTCGAAGACGACCTGCATGCCCGCCGCGGCGTGGTGGAAGCCCACGGCGATGAACAGGATCATCATGGCCGCCGAATAGGGCGACCGCAGCCACTCCACCATCTCCGCGTGGTCGGCGCCGAGATGCATGATGACGGCGATGACGAACCACAGGGTCAGCGGGACCAGGGCGATCGCCGTCAGGCGCTGGTGCCACCAGTGGTCGGTGCCGTGCTTGGCCGACCCCAGGCCGCGGGCGCGCCCCAACGGGTCGCGCAGGGTGTTGTCGTGTGCGCTCATGCTCCGCCCCTCACCACGCGATCAGGCCGACGATCCAGGCCAGCACCGTCAGGGCCAGCGAGGAACCGGCGACGATGTAGGCCCCCATCTCCGCGTTCGGCAGGTCGAGCGCGCTCCCGGTGTCCCACACCAGGTGGCGGATGCCGTTGCCGAGATGGTAGAAGAGCGCCCAGGTCCAGCCGAACATCAGCAGAAGGCCGAACCAAGAGCCGATGAATCCCTGGGCCGTGGCGAACGCGTCCGGCCCGGCGGCGGCCGCGATCAGCCACCAGGCCAGCAGAAGCGTTCCGAAGGTCAGCCCCACGCCCGTGATGCGGTGCGTGATGGACAGGGCCATCGTCCACTCGAATCGATACACCTGTAGATGCGGTGATAGCGGCCGACTGCTGCCGTTTGCCATTCTTGTGCGTCCTCTGTTCGGCTGCCGAGGGCGGCGCGGGTTGGGGCTGCCGCAGCGGCGGGTCAACACCTTGCTCGCATGTGCGAAATGTTTTGGCGACCTCGTTTACGCCTCTCACCCCCCCGAGTCAACGCGCCGACCCGAAAGTGCAGGTCTGAATCTAGCACCTTCGGGCAGGTATTCGATGGTGCGCCGACAACACCGCGCCAAGACGCCGCAATCGCGGCTGCGACTGCAACTCATGCGCAGCTCATGGCGGCCGGACCGAGGGCCGACCGGCTCCCGGTGGCCCGGCTTCCCGGTGGCCCGGTCCGCGGTGGTCCGGTCAGCGGCGGCGCGGCGGGCCGGCCTCGGGCAGGTCCTCCTCCAGGATCACCATGTGCAGGGCGTAGGAGACCTCGCCCTCGTCCACGTCGCGGTGCAGCGTCCCGATCAACTCGCCGGCGCAGGTCACCTCGGCGGACTGCCCCGCCTTGGCCTGCGGTTCCACGGTGATGGTGGAGTTGCCGAAGGTCTGGCGCAGATAGGCCTGGACGCGGGCGATCTCGGTGTCGGTCATTTTGGCGGGCGGCATGACGGTGGCTGTCCCTTTCCTGTCGTTCTGGTGTTTCCGTACCATATGGGAGGCGGCGGCTCCGGGGAAACGCCGGATGCCGGGCCGGGCGTCGCGGGCGCGGCGCGTCAGGTCCTGTCGACGCGCGTCACGTCTTGTCGAAGCGTTTCACGTTGTCGACCATCATCGTGTACATCTGCGAGATGAGGTCGGCCGGGCGAAGGCGGCCGAAGGGGATGTTCTCCTTGGCCCACTCGACCAGCCCGTCGGGGGGGCGCGACGGCACCACCTCGTAGCCGGTCTTCTTCAGGGTCGCAAGCACGGCGCGGGCCTGCTTGGTGTAGTCCTCGTTGAAGAAGGACTTGTCGGCGTCCTTGATGGCCTTGGCGATCAGGTCCTCAACCGGGGTCGGCATCGCGTCATCTCACTCCACGCCGGGCGAACGGGCGTCCACACCTCACCGGGCGCGCCGTCGGGGGGATTGTTGCATTTCCCCGGGTAAGCGAATAGGTCAATCCAGCGTCCGTTTCCAGCAGAAGGAGCCTTTCCCATGGGCCGCAAGGGCTACAAGATCGCCGTCGTCGGCGCCACCGGCAACGTCGGGCGCGAGATGCTGGCCACCCTGGCGGCGCGGGACTTTCCCGCCGGCGAGGTGGTGGCCCTGGGCCTGGCCGGCGCGGTCGGGCGCGAGGTCTCGTACGGCGACCGCAAGGTGCTGACGGTGCAGGACCTCGACCGCTTCGACTTCCGCGGCACCGACCTCGTGCTGGCCTCGCCCAGCGCGGAGGTGGCGGCCGGTTTCGCGCCCAAGGCCGCGGCGGCGGGCGCGGTGGTGATCGACAACACCGAGCACTGGCGCATGGACCCGGACGTGCCGCTGGTGGTGCCGGAGGTGAACCCCGAGGCGCTGGCCGGCTACACGCGCAAGCGCATCGTCGCCAACCCCAGCGCCTCGACCATCCAGATGGTGGTGGCGCTCAAACCCCTGCACGACCTCGCCACGGTGACCCGGGTGGTCGTCTCCACCTACCAGGCGGTGTCCGGCGTCGGCAAGGAGGGGATGGACGAACTGTTCAACCAGACCCGCGCCATCTATGTGAACGACCCGCTCGACACCTCGATCTTCCCCAAGCAGATCGCCTTCAACGTGATCCCCCACATCGACCGTTTCATGGAGGACGGCACGACGCGCGAGGAGTGGACGATGATGGCCGAGACCAAGAAGATCCTCGACCCCCGCATCAAGGTGACGGCGACCTGCGTGCGCGTGCCGGTGTTCATCGGCCACGCCGGGGCGCTGACCGTGGAGTTCGCCGACCCCATCGAGGCCGACGAGGCGCGCAAGGCGCTGCGCCGTGCCCCCGGGGTCATCGTCATGGACCGCCACGAGCCCGGCGGCTACATCACGCCGGCGGACACCGCCGGCGACGACGCGGTCTACGTCAGCCGCATCCGCGAGGACGCCACGGTGGACAACGGCCTGTCCCTGTGGTGCGCGACCGACAACCTGCGCAAGGGCGCCGCGCTCAACGCCGTCCAGATCGCCGAACTCCTGGTGACCGAGCATTTCGACACCTGAGCGGGTGTCGGACGGCGGGGGAGGACCGGAGGACCGGAGGATCGGGCGATGGAGGGGCGCCGTGCTCCCCTCGTCCCGGCCGGGGACTCGGCGGTCCCGGGATCAGGGCCCCTGGCGGGCGGCGAGGCGGCGGCGGATCTCGGCGGCGACGCGGGCGGTGTCGTCGAACGGCTGGTAGGTCCACGTCTCGAGGGCGCCGGTGAAGGGCCGGGCGATGCCGTCGGCGTAGAGCCGGTCGAGGAAGGCGCGGAACTTGGGGGAGCCGCCCTCCAGCTCGATCACGTGGACCGGCTTGCCGGTGAAGCAGGCCTCCGACACCATGGACACGCTGTCGCAGGTGACCACCACCGCGTCGGCCAGGGCGAGGTAGGCGAAATACGGGTTCTCGCCGGTGCCGTCCCACACCTCCGCCGGCAGGCCGGCGAGGCGGGCCCGCAGGATCGCCTCGTTGTCGGCGCCGGTGCGCCGCGACGGCGTCACCATCAGCCCCGCCCCGCGCGCGGCGGCGAGGTGCGCAAGCTTGTCCGCCAGGTCGCCCACGACGGTGGGGGTGAGATGGTAGACGCCGTTGCTGCCGCCCACCAGCACCGCCACCCGCGGCCGCGGCAGGGCGGCGAGGCGGGCGGCATGGCGGGCGCCCGCGGCGTCGAGCATGGCGCGGGTCACCCGGTGCAGCGCGCCGCGGGTGGTGATCACGTTGGCGCCGCGCAGGCGGTCGTGCTCGGGCACCACCACCAGGCCGAAGTGGCGCGGGGCGATCTGCGGGTCCTGGATGCGCACGGTGAAGGTCCGCCCGCGCGAGCCGCGCCGCGCCGCCAGGGCCGCCGGGTTGCTCTGCCGGCCGATGGCGATGAGGATGTCGGGCCACGGGGGGGCGACGGGGTCGCTGTCCTCGGCGAAGGCGAAGCGGTTGCCGATCCGCAGGAACGGGGTCAGCTGCTTCCACGGGCTGCGCAGCCGCACCCGTTTGACCACCGGCTCGATTCCCAGGGCCTCGGCCAGGCCCACCCCCTGGTTCTCCATCCCGGCGGCGCCTTCGGTGACAACCCAGCAGCTCAGGTCTTGCATCGCGGTCTCGTCTCATTGGCGGGTGCGGCGCGCAGCGCACGGCTGGTGGTGGCGCCGGCCCGGATGTTCGTCAAAAAGGTGTCGGATTTGGCGGCCAAGGCCGGGTTCCGGCTTGGCGTTGCGCCGGGTGCCGTGTAATATCCTTTCTCAGACCATCCCCCGGAGCCAATCGAGAACACCATGCGGCGGGTCAAACTCGACCGAATCGACCGGCGCATCCTGCGCGACTTGCAGAACGACGGCCGGATGACAAACGTAGAGCTGGCGCGGCGCGCCGGCATTTCGGCTCCACCCTGTCTGAGGCGTGTGCGCGCCCTGGAGGAGTCGGGCTTCATACGCGGCTATCACGCGGACATCAATCCCGATGCGCTGGGCTTCGGGGTGACGGTGTTCGCCCAGGTCGGCCTGTCCAGCCAGGCGGAGGCGGACCTCAAGAAGTTCGAGGATCTGGTGAACAGCTGGGCGATGGTGCGTGAGTGCAACATGCTGGCCGGCGAGTTCGACTTCCTGGTCAAGGTGGTTGCCGAGGACTGGGACGACTACCAGCGCTTCCTGACCACCAAGCTGACCTCGGCGCCCAACGTCGCCCACGTCAAGTCGGCGCTGTCGATCCGCTGCTCCAAGCACCTGCCGGGCGTGCCGATCGACGTGGATTCGCCCGACATCCCCGACTCCCTGGGCGACGACGACGACGAGGAGTAGGCGGCCGTCGGGCCGCTGGGCCGCTGGGCCGCCGCGCCGGTTCAGCCGGGTTCGGAAGCCGCCTTCGGGCGGCTTCCGTCGTTTCAGGCATTGCCGGTTATCGTCGATGATCACCCGCACCCGTCGCCGTGTCGAAGACCCCCCGACACCGCCCAAGGACAATGATGGCGGGGGGCGGCCGTGAGCTCTCTTCTGGCGCGGATGGCGAAGATCTGGGCGGTTTCAGCCCGGTGTCTGTCGAGAGATTAGGGTTTTTCCTCCCGGCCGTGTGTGGTCAACTGATTGGCAGGGGCGCGTCCAGAGAGGCCGGCGTCCGCGACGCCGTCCACGACCGACCGCCGCTGGTGGAGCCGCCATGCCCGACACCTTCCACCTCGTCCTCATCAAGCCGTCGCGCTACGACGACGACGGCTACGTGGTGCAGTGGCGTCGGGCGGTCTATCCGTCCAATTCCCTGTCGGCACTGAACGCCCTGGCCGAGGACTGCGCGGCACGGCGCGTCCTGGGGCCCGGCGTGGACATCGTCGTCGAGACCCACGACGACCAGGTCGGCCTGCCGTCGATGGCGGCGATGATCCGCCGGTTGAAGGCGGCGCGCGGCGGGGCGCTGGTGGGGATCGTCGGCGGCCACAGCGCGCAATTCCCCCGCGGCGCCGACCTGGCGCGGCGGTTCCGGGCCGCCGGGGTGCCGGTGGTGATGGGCGGCTTCCACGTGTCGGGCACCCTGGCCACCCTGCCGGAGCCGCCGCCCGAGCTGCGGGCGATGCTGGAGATCGGCGTGAGCCTGTTCGCCGGCGAGGCGGAGGGGCGTTTCGAGGGGCTGCTGCGCGACGCCCGCGACGGCCGCATGCCGCCCATCTACAATTACGGTGCCGACCTGGTCGACCTGGCCCAGGCCAAGCCGCCGTACCATCTGCCCGCCAACGTCGAACGCCGCCTCGCCCTGCCGCTCGACCCCATCGACCCCATCGAGGCGAGCCGCGGTTGCCCCTTCACCTGCAGCTATTGCACGGTGATCAACGTCCACGGCCGCCGCGCCCGGGCCCGCGACGCCGAGACCATGGCCGATGTCGTCCGCCACAGCGTGGCGCGCGGGCGCAAGCGCTTCCTGTTCACCGACGACAATTTCTCCCGCAACCGCAACTGGCGCGAGATCCTGACCGCGCTGGCCCGGCTGCGCGAGGACGAGGGGCTGGACTTCAGCCTGATGTTCCAGATCGACACCCAGGCGGACCGCGACCCCGACTTCATTCCGCTGGCCGTGCGCGCCGGGGTCGCCCAGGTGTTCGTCGGCATGGAGAGCATCAACGCCGACAGCCTGGCGACGGTCAGCAAGAAGCACAACCAGGCGGACCGCTACCAGCCCTTCTTCCTGGCCTGGAAGAAGCATGGCGTGGTCACCATGGCCGGCTACATCGTCGGCTTCCCCACCGACACCCCGGACAGCATCCGCCGCGATCTGCGGACCATCCAGCAGACCCTGGCCATCGATCTGCTCTACCCCTTCATCCTGACGCCGCTTCCGGGCTCGGCCGACCACGCCGCCTTGTGGACGCGCGGGGCGCCCATGGACCCCGACCTGTCGCGCTACACCACCTGCCACTCGACCACGCCGCACCCGCACATGAGCACGGCGGAGCTGGAGGGCGTCTACCACGAGGCCTGGCGCCACTATTACGACGACGCCCACACCGCCCGCATCCTGCGCCGCCACCTGGCGCTGGGCGGCCGCCTCGACCAGTTGCTCCCCTTCCTCCTGGTGGCGCGCGCCACCTTCGACATCGAGAACATCCATCCCTTCGAGATGGGGCTGCTGCGCATCCGCGACCGCCGCGAGCGCCGGCCGGACCTGCCGCGCGAGGCGGCGGTGCCGTTCGCCCTGCGCCGCGTGTGGACGGTGCTGTCCTCCCAGGCCCGCTGGGGCTGGGAGTGGCTGCGGCTGGAACGGCTGGCCCGCCGGGCCCGGCGCGTCCCGGGCCCGCCGGACGCCGCCGACCCGGCGCTGGCCGGCCTCACCGCCACGGTGCCCACCGACGAACGACCGCGAAAATCCGCCGTGGCGTGACGCCGCCGCGTCCCGCCGCCGCACAGCCACAGGGTGTCAGCGCCATGCCCCAGACCTTCCACGTGATCCTCATCAAGCCGGTCCGCTACGACGAGACCGGCTATCCCATCCAGTGGCGGCGCATCGTCTATCCGTCCTTCTCGCTGTCGCTGCTCAACGCGCTGTTCGAGGACTGCGGGGCACGGCGCGTGCTCGGGCCGGATGTGGAGATCGTCGTCGAGGCGCACGACGACCAGTGCGGCCTGCCGCCGGTGGAGGCGATGATCGGCCGCATCAAGGCGGCCTCGGCGGGCGGGCTGGTGGCCATCGTCGGGGTGCACACCGCCCAGTTCCCACGCGGTGCGGCGATCGTGCGCCGGTTCCGGGACGCCGGCGTGCCGGTCGTGATCGGCGGCTCGCACGTGTCGGGCTGCCTGACCTCGCTGCCCGACCCGGCGCCCGAGCTGCAGGAGATGCTGGATCTCGGCGTCAGCCTGTTCGTCGGCGAGGCGGAGGAGCGGCTGGACGAGGTGCTGCGCGACGCGCACGCCGGAACCCTGAAGCCGATCTACAACTACGGCGGTGTGTCGGTGAACATGGAAACGGCGCTGCTGCCGCAGCGCGTGCCGGTGAACGTCGACCGCCGCCTGCCGATCGTGCTCGATCCCATCACCCCGGTGGAGGCCGGGCGCGGCTGCCCGTTCACCTGCTCGTTCTGCACCGTCATCAACGTCCACGGCCGCAAGCCCCGCTCGCGCACCGCCGAGGCGGTGGCCTGCTTCATCCGCACCAGCGTGGCCCGGCGGCGCACCCGCTTCCTGTTCACCGACGACAATTTCGCCCGGAACGAGAACTGGCGGTCCATCCTGGAAACCCTGGTCCGGCTGCGGGAGGAGGAGGGGCTGACGTTCAGCTTCATCATCCAGGTCGACACCCAGAGCGACCGCAACCCGGACTTCATCCCCCTGGCGGTGCGGGCCGGCTGCGTGCAGGTCTTCGTCGGCATGGAGAGCATCAACCCCGAAGCCCTGCGCGGGGTCAGCAAGAACCACAACGCCGTGCAGCGCTACCAGCGGTTCTTCGCCACCTGGAAGCGCCACGGCGTCGTCGTCATGTGCGGCTACATCATCGGCTTCCCGACCGACACGGCCGACAGCGTCCGCCGCGACCTGGAGACCATCAAGCGGGAGCTGGCGGTCGATCTGCTCTACACCTTCATCCTGACGCCGCTGCCCGGCTCCAACGACCACGCGGTGCTGGCCAAGCGTGGCGTTCCCATGGACCCCGACCCGTCGCGCTACACCACCTTCCACACCACCACCGCGCACCCGCACATGAGCGGGCCGGAGCTCGAGGCGCTCTACCGCGAGACCTGGCGCATCTCCTACGACGACGCCCACACCGAGCGGGTGATCCGCCGCCACCTCGCCTGCGGCGGCAACCTGGACGATCTCACCCCCTTCCAGCTCGTGGCCCGCGGCGCCTTCGCCATCGAGGACGTGAACCCCGCCGAATACGGCATCGTCCGTGTCAAGCGGCGCCACGAACGCCGCCCCGGGATGCCCCGCGAGCCGCTGGCGGTGTTCCTGGCCGGCCGGCTGCGCGCGGTGACGGTGGCCCAGGCGCGGTGGGTCTGGTCCTGGATCCGGCTGGAGCGCCTGGTCCGCCGGGCGCGGCGGACGGTGGCGCAGGGGCTGGCCGACCCGACCCTGGCGATGGACGCCGCGGTGGAGCCGGCGGAGTCCTTCGACGTCCCGCTGGAACGGGCGGCGGGCTGACCTGTCCCACGGGGTGGTCTGGTGGGGTGGGCCGGCGGTCCGCGTGGTCGCGGCGGGTGGCTGCCCGCCAGGCCGCCCGCTAGCCCGCTGCGGCCGCGGTGTTCGGCCGCGGTCCCCGCACCGCCTGCCAGAACGGGATCACGTTGGCGGTGTAGGCCGGATCGCCCTGCGCCTTCAGCTCCCGGTGGAGCCGCCCCAGCCGGTGGTAGGGAACGCCCGGGTACATGTGGTGGGCCGTGTGGAAGCGCAGGCCCAGGGGCTGAAGCAGGGCGGCCAGCGGCGCCTCCACCGTGAAGCTGTCCAGCACGTGGTCGCGCGCGTCGGTGCGCTCCACGTGGCCCTCCATCCGGTGCTCCAGGGGAATGCGCAGCGTGGTCAGCATCCAGCCGCCCACCTGCACCAGATACATCAGCGGCAGCGTCGCCGGCAGCAGGGCGGCGTAGACGGCCCACATCGCCAGGTGGATGCGGCTGAGGCGGGTGATCCCCGGGCGGTGAACCGCCTCCACGTCGCTTCCCATGGTGAAGCCATGGCGCCGCAGCAGCCGTTCCAGACGATCCTCGGCGTCGACGCCCAGGCTGGCCGTCACCGTCAGGCACAGGTTGAGCACGGGCATCACGAAGGGGGCGACCAGCACCACCACCACCATCAGCGCCGGGTCGGTCCGCAAGGGCAGGTACTGGGGGTCGTCGCGGGTGCCGAACACGCCGATGGAGTGGTGGGTCAGGTGTGGCTTGAAGAAGCGCGCCGCCGGCATCAGAACCACGGCGCCGAGGGTGAGGTTCCACAGCCGCGTGAAGGCCGCCATGCGCGGGTCGCGGTGGCGGTGGGTGATCTCGTGAACGAAGGCGCCGGCGCGGTAGAGGGCGGCCACGCTGACGGCGAAGGCGAGGACGGCGAGCGGGCCGCTGGCGGCGACGCATCCGGCGAAGCCGGCCAGGAAGGCGGCCAGGGACAGGCCGAAGTCCCCGTAGTAGATCGCCATGTTGGCATCGTAATAAGACTTGTCGATCATCCGGAATCCGCTCATGTGCCCAGTCGTCCGGCGCCCTGCCGGGACACTGTAGAAGCGATATCCTCGCGTCCGCAATGCCGATGCATGCCGCGCCCGGCGGGTCCGCGGCAGCGGGGACCGTGGCGCCCCGCTTGACCCATCGGCATCGGCCGCTATCCTGCAACCGGCGACCGCCACCCGCGTGGTCGGCCCGGTGGCCGGCGACCCTGCGGGGCGCCGGGTCCCCCGCCGTGCCGCGCGTCCAGGAAAGACAGCCTCGATGACCGATTCCGCCTCCGTTGCGCCAGCGCTTCCCGATCCACCGGCCGCCGCACGGTTCAGCGCACTGAAGATCCTCTCCCCCGAAACCCGCGACGCCATCGAGCGGGTCGGCGAACCGGTGACGGTGCCCGCCGGCACGGTGATCGTCGCCGAGGGTGAGCGGACGAACAACCTGTTCATCGTCGAGGAGGGGGAGGTCGTCGGCATCCGCTCCGGCGGCGAAGGGGACGAGGAATGGCCGGTGCTCCAGCTCGGCCGCGGCGACATCGTCGGCGAGCACGCCTTCATGGACGGCGGGCCGCAACAGCTGACGGCGCGGGCGGTCACCGACGGCCGGCTCCTCAAGATCTCCCCGTTCGACCTGCTCGAACTGGAGGGCGGCGACCATTTCTACGACAACCTGCGGGCCAGCGTCGGCATCGCCGTCGTCCAGCGCCTGCGGGTCGGCACCGACGTCTACGTGTCGACACTCCGCCACCAGCTCGACGCGGTCACCACGCGCCAGCAGTTCGGCCGATTCTTCCTCTACATCCTGGTCTTGTGCTCGCTCGGCATGCTGGTCAGCAACGTGGTGGCGACGCGGGTGCTGGACATCGACATCTACACCCAGGGCTTCGCCTGGGCCTATCTGCTGATCCTCCTGGTCCCCAGCTTCGTGACGGTCTGGCTGCTGCGCATCCCGCTGACCCAGATGGGCCTGAGCCGGCACAACCTCGGGGTGTCGTTGCGGGAAGGGGCGGCGGTGTCGGCCGTGCTGGTCGTGCTGACCGTGTTGTTCTACGTGGCCTCCAACGCCTCCGAGGCGCTGCCCGACCGCCACATCTCGTTCGATCCCTACGGCGTGGTGCCCTACTTCGCCCATTCCTTCCTGCAGGAGCTGGTGGCCCGCGGCTTCATGCTCACCGCGTTCCAGCGGTTCCTGGACGACCGCACCGGCATCCTGACGGTGCTGGTCAGCGGCTTCATGTTCGGCGTCTTCCACATCCATTTCGGGCTGGCGGCGGTCGTGCTGACCATCATCAGCAGCATCGCCTTCGGCGCCTTCTACCTGCGCCATCAGAACCTGGCGGGCGTCACCATGGTGCATTTCATGGCCGGTGCCTGCGCCTTCACCATCGGGCTGCTGTGACCTCCGGCGCGGGCGTCACGTCCAGGGCTGCGGCGAGGCGCCGGCAGGCGGCCGGCCAGTCGAAGTCGCGCCGCGCCGCCACCGGCGGCTCCGGCTCGTGGGCCATGGTGTGCAGCAGGGCCGCCGCCGCCTCCCCGCTGGTGCGGAAGAAATGGGTGTTCGGGTAGCGGCGGAACGGCTCGTTGGCCGGGCAGTCCGGGAGGATCACATGGCGGCCGGCGACCAGGGCGTCGGCCGTCGTGGTGCACAGCACCTCGCTGCGCGACGGGTTGAGGAACACCCGGTAGGCCGCGAGCCGCTCCCAAGGGGCCGCCGAAGGGCCCAGGAAGCGCAGCGGCGCCCCGCACTCGGCCGCCTGCGCCCGGATCGCCGCGGCGTCGGGGCCGCCGCCCAGCACGTCGATGGGCACCCCGGTGCGCCGCGCGACCTCGATCACCTCGGCCAGCCCCTTGTCCCAGATCTGCCGGCCGATGAAGTAGGCGCCGCCGGCGCCCGGCCGCACCGGCGGCACGGCGGCGTACGCCGCCAGCACGCCCGACACCGGGCCCTCCACCGCGGGGTGGTCCGCGACCACCCCGGCCACCGCCGGCGACAGGGCCGCCACGGCGTCGGTGTGGCGGCGCACCAGACGGCGGTGGACGCAGGTCGCCAGCGGGCCGAGCCAGCGCAGCCCCCGCGGCATGCGGGTGCGAAGGTAGTGCTCGTAGTTGGTCATCACCACCCCGACCACACGCTGCGCGGCCACCCGGCGGCGCGGGCTGGTGGCAAGGCACCAGGCGATGTGCTCGGGCTCGCACAGCAGCACGGCGCGGGCCGGCGGGGCGGCGGCGAAGACGTCCTCCAGGGGGATCGCGCTGCGCAGCAGGGACGAGCCGTGGGCGCGGTAGTGGCCGATATGGGGCAGGGGCGGGTGGCCGAGCCGGCGCACCTCGTCCTGCAGCCAGGCGGCGTGGGCGGCGGGGGTGGCGAAGTGCGGGGCATCCCAGAACAGGGCCTGGTGGCGCGGCGGCAGCCAGGGGACGATGTAGGCCACGCGCAGCCCCAGCGCGGCCAGGCCGCAGGCCTGCCACAAGGAGAGGTAGGCCGGCCCGGTGTGCCAGGGCGGCGGGGCCGAGGTGATGGCGACGACGTCCCAGACGGGCGCTGTCACGCGTCCACCGCCTGGCGGTGGCGCCGCGCCTTGGCGCGGGACGCCAGGATGGTGCGGATGATCGCCGGGATCTGGCGGGCCGCGCGATTGGCGCCGGTGGCCGTGCCACGGCCGGGGGTCCCGGTCGCCAGCAGGCGGTCGAGGGCGGCCACGAAGCGGCGCGGCGTCGTGAAGCTGTCGCCGGCCCTGGAGCCGGCGATCCAGGACAGCACCGCGCGCTCCTGCGGCAGGGCGTGGCGGCGGTCCACCAGCAGCGGCAGGCGCAGGGCCACCGCCTCGCTCACCGACGCCGGGCCGGTCTTGCCGACGAACAGGTCGCTCAACGCCATGTAGCGGTGCACCTCCCGGGTGTAGCCCAGCACGAGGTGGCGGTAGGGCAGGGCGGCGTTCCGCAGGGCCTCGGCCAGCGCGCCGTTGCGCCCGCACAGGAACAGGACCTGGACGTCGGGGCGCCGGTCCTCCGGCGTGTCGCGCAGGGCCTCGGCCAGCTCCAGCATGCGCCAGCTCCCGTGCCCGCCGTAGAGCATGCAGACCACCGGCCGCGCCGGGTCCAGCCCCAGCGCCCGCCGCGCCGCGGCGACGTCGCCGGCGGGCTCCAGGAAGCCGGGCCGGATCAGCAGCCCGTCGGTGCGGTGCATCCGGTCCGTGGGATGGTTGCGGCGGACCATCTGGCGGTGGCTGGCGTCGGTGCCGCAGACCGCGTGGAAGCGGGTGCCGCGGGGAAACCAGACGTGGCGGCCCATCTCCGCCCAGTCGGTGATGAGGATGGCCAGGGGCGTGGTCCCGTCGCCGTGGGCGGCGAGGCTGTCGGCGATCAGGCCGTTGATCACCGGCAGCACGGAGACCACGAGGTCCGGCCTCTGCCGCTCCCACAGCGCCCGGAAGGCGCGGCGCCCGGGCCGGCCGAGCAGCGCCACGTTGAGCACGGCCAGAAGGTAGAAGCCCAGGCAGAACAGCCCGGTGCGGCCGCGGCGCAGGATCAGGTCGTTGTAGGTCGCCTCCACATTGCGTGGCGTGAAGCGGGCGAACAGGTCGAGATGGGGCAGCACGGTCTGGTAGGCGTTGACCAGGGTGACCCGGATGTCCCGCTCGTCCGCGAGGATCTCGCGCAACGCCTCGGCGGCGGCGCGGTGCCCGCCGCCGGCGTCGGTGTACACGACCACCACATGGGTCCGTTGGCCGACCTGACCGTCCATGAAACGCCGCTCGAATCGCTCGTGCCGGAAAGTCCCGGCGGGGGGGCCAGGATACTCTTCCCACCTCGGTCCGGTATAGCCCGTGTCGACGGCACGCGCCAGGGCGCTTATCGATTGCCGATCCGGGAGCAATCCCTGCCGGGTTGCTCCCAGGCTGCGAATCCTATAGGCGAAGGGATGGACCGTGCATTGTTATCTGTGGGCTTCTTGTCCTTATGACCGATTTGGCACTGTCGGCCCTGACCGACGTCATCCTGGCGTGTGAGCTGTTCTTCCTGGCCGGCCTGGCGATGCGGCCCGGCGTGGCGGCGCGATCGCCGGCCGGGCTGTGGGCGGCGGCGCTGTTCCTCACCGGCCTGGCGACCATGCTGGGCGCCATCGACCACGCCTTTTTCGAGCCGATCGGCCATGCCGGGCACGGGGCCATGATGGTCGCCACCCGGGCCGTCGTGGTGGTCGCCTCCTTCGGCATGCTGCTGGCCACCGCCCGCCAGTTCCTGGGCCCGCGCGGGCGGATGGCCGCCACGGTCCTCGGCGCCGCCGGCATGGTGGCGGTGATCGTCGCGCTGGCCCGGACCGACAATTTCCTGCTGGTGGTCGCGGCCTACTCCGCGGTGCTGCTGCTGACGCTGGTCCTGCACCTGCGGGGACTGCGGCGCGGCGACGGCTCGGCGGTGCTGTGCGCCGGCATCGTGCTGATCATCGCGGCGTCGCTGATGGGGCCGCTGGGCAGCGACGGCGTGCCCGGCCTGGGGCTCTACGCCACCTACCACATCCTGCTGATGCCGGCGTCCCTGGCGCTCTATCTCGGTGGCCGCCGCCTGCGGCCGACGGCGGCCTGACCCGTCCGGGCTCCGCTCAGCCGGCCATCGCCGCGTCGATCCGCGCCAGCGCCTCGGCCAGCGGCAGGTCGATGCGGTGGATGCCGTGCAGGTCGAGGAAACGCGCCTCGTTGCGCGACAGATCGCCCGCGATCACCGCCCAATGGGTGTCGCTGGAGCGCTTGGCGATCTGCCGGGCGAAGGTGCGCTGAACCTCGGCGTCGAAGCGGCAGCCGAGATAGAGGAAGTGGCGGCCGGCCCGGCGGTCCATGACGGTGGCGGGGATCGGCGTCTGGATGTCGATCTCAGTCAGCACCTCGACGAAGTCGCTGTCGGAGATCAGGTAGTTGCCGGCCGGCGAGACGCTGCCCGAGGGCTTGTACACGACGGTGGACCAGGCCGCGGCGGTGGCGGCGTCGGTCTCGGTGCCGTCGGGCGCGTAGTACTTGACCCATTCTCCGGTCGACTGCGGGTGCGACAAGCCCTGCACCTGCCCCCACACCCGGACGGGATCCCCGGCCAGCGCCTTTTCCAGGGCGTCGTCGTACCAGACATCGACCACCAGCGGCAGCGCCGACAGGCCGGCCACCCAGCGGTGCACCGGGGTCACCGGCACGTCGCAGCGGAACACCTCGGTGAGCAGGGTTTCCAGCGTCTTGCGGTGGCGCCGCGTCTCGATGTACTGGGCGACCGCGGTGAGGCTGGAGCGGATGCGGCCGGGCGCCGCCACCTTGGCGTTCAGGCGCTGCACCAGTTCGGCCGAGGTCCGCGGTATCGGGCAGGTGCCCTCGGGCAGGGTGGTGAAGGCGCCCGGCCCCAGATAGGGCACCACCGTGCCCGCCTTCAGTCCGTCGGCGACGGCGCGCAGCGCGGCGTCGGTGGTCAAGAGGGTCTCGCTCATGGCTTGGGCATCCGTCTCGTGGTCGGGTCAGTAGATCGCGGCGCCGGCGCCGGTGTTCACCGTGGCGTCCTTCAGCGTGTCGACGATGAAGTGCACCTGGTCCTCGGTGATCTTGTGGTGCAGCGGCAGGGCGAGCGTGCGGTCGGCCGTCTTCTGGCACACCGGGAAGTCGGCCCGGGCGTGGCCGCGCTCCTGGTAGTGCTGCTGGGTGTAGAGCGGCTGGCCGTAGTCGGAGGCCTCCACGGCGTGGAGGTCGAGATCCTCGATGATCGCCTTGCGGCCGGACGCGGTGAAGCGGGTGCCGAGGTGCACGGTGTAGAGCATGGGATGTACGATCTCCGCCCCCGCCCCCTTGTAGGGCGGCTTGATCCCCTCGAAGGAGGCCATGGCGGCGTCGTACCAGCCGATCACCCGCTGCCGCTTGGCCAGGATCGCGTCGAGTCGCGTGAGCTGCACCAGCCCGAGCGCGGCGTTGAGGTTGCTCATGCCGGCCTGCCACGGCAGGGTGCGGGTGATCACCACCGTGTAGCGGTGCTCCAGCTCGCGCTGGCGCAGGTAGCGCAGCCGGTGGGCCAGCCCGTCGTCGTCGGTGACCACCATGCCGCCGCCCCCGGCCAGCAGCACGCCGGGCTCGGAGAAATCGAAGACCGCGCAGTCGCCGAAGGTGCCGACCCTCCGCCCCTTGTAGGTGGAGCCGATCGCCTCGCTGGAATCCTCGATGAGGATCAGGCCATGGGCGTCGGCGACGGCGCGCAGCTCCTCCCAATGGGCCGGGTGGCCGTTGACGTTGCCGGCCACCAGGGCGCGGGTCGCCTTGGTCACCCGCGACGCCGCCTTGTCCGGGTTGAGCGTGTGCTGCCAATAGTCGATGTCGACCAGCACCGGGGTGGCGCCGCTGAGCGCCACCGCGTGCTGCACCTGGTGCCAGCCGAAGGGCGAGCACAGCACCTCGTCCCCCGGCCCGATGCCGTGGGCGTGCAAGGCCAGCAGCAGCGCCATGGTGCCGCTGGACACGGCGACGGCGTGGGCGCGGCCGACATAGCCGGCGAACGCCGCCTCGAAGGCGCCGGTCATGCGCCCGTCGTTGAGCGACCCGGAGCCCAGCACGCGGGCCAGCACCTCGCCCTCCGCGGCCGAGACGTCGGGATCGACCAGCGGGATGAAGGAGTCGTCGCCGGCGTCCGGCGCGTCGTCCAGGGTGGCTGCGTCCTGCATGGCTCACTCGTCCTCGTCGTGCTGGGCGATCACCAGGCCGCGGGCGGCCTGGGGATCGCCGGTGATGACCCAGCAATGGTTGGTGCCGTCGACGAGGAAGAGGTCGAAGCGCTCGGCCTGGCGGAACGGCTCCTCCGCCATCACCGAGGCGAGGGTGCCGGTGACGGGGATGCCCGGATGGGTCTCCTTCACCGCGTGCACCACCGCGTCGACGCTGTCGCCGGCGGCGAAGCGGCGGTCGGCCAGGGCGACGATGGCGTCCAGGGTGTCCGTCGACAGGGCCATGGCGGTCACTCCGCCCCGACCTTGCGGGCCTCGACGGTGATGGGCAGCCGCGTCTCGGCGGCCAGGTCCGGCAGCTCGAGGGTCCAGCCATTGGCGACCTTGACCCAGCCGCCCCACAGGCCCGGCTTCTCCATCGCGACGATGGCCTCCTCCAGGTCCTTCTTGGCGACGTAGATCGTGAACCCCTCGCCCACCTTGCGCACCATCACCTTCATGCTTCGTCTCCCCGGGAATGAATGGGCTTCGTCACGCCGCCACCCGCGCGTGCAGGGTGCGCAGCTCGGCCAACGCCGCCGCGATCTCGGCCGCCGTGGTGTAGCGGCTCAGCGAAAAGCGCAGCGACGCGGCGGCCTCGAGGGCGGTCAGCCCCATGGCGGTCAGGACGTGGCTGGGTTCGGTGCCGCCCGACGCGCAGGCCGCCCCCATGGACACCTGGATGCCGGCCCGGTCGAGGCGCATCAGCAGCTCCTCGGCGTCGGCCGGGTGGCCGGTCGGCGCGGCGAACCGGATGTTGGCGGTGTTGGGAAGGCGCGGCGCCCCGGCGCCGTTGACCCGGCTGCCCGGGCAACCGGCCAGCACGCCCTGCTCGAGGCGGTCGCGCAGCGCCGCCATCTCCGCGGCGGCCCCCGTGGCCACCGCCTGGGCGGCGAGGCGCGCGGCGACGCCGAAGCCGACGATCGCCGGAACGTTCTCGGTGCCGCCGCGGCGGCGGCGTTCCTGGTGGCCGTGGATCAGCGGCGCCAGCGGCGTGCCCTTGCGCACCACCAGGGCGGCCACGCCCTTGGGCCCGTGCATCTTGTGCCCCGACAGGGTCAGCAGGTCGGCCGGGACGGCGGCGAGGTCGACCGCGACCCGCCCCGCCGCCTGCACGGCGTCGCTGTGGAACAGGGCGCCCCGGGCGTGGGCGGCGGCGGCGGCGGCGGCGACCGGCTGCAGCACGCCGGTCTCGTTGTTGGCCCATTGCAGGGACACCAGCGCGGTGGCGTCGTCGACCGCGGCCTCCACGTCGGCGGCGGCGACCCGCCCGGCGGCGTCGACCGGCAGGATGGTGACCCGCCAGCCCTCGCGGTCCAGGTCACCCGCCAGCAGCAGGGTCGAGGGATGCTCCACCGCGGACGTGACGAGGTGGCGGCGGTCCGGGCGGGCGTCGGCGACCGCGCGCAGGACCCCGCGGATGGCGAGATGGTTGGCCTCCGTGGCGGTGGACGTGAAGACCACCTCCGCCGGCCTGGCCCCGACCAGGTCCGCCACCGCGCCGCGTGCCGCGCCGACCGCGTGGCGTGCCTCCATGCCGGCGGCGTGCGGGCTCGACGGGTTGGCGAAGCGCACGCCGAGGTAGGGCAGCAGGGCGGCCAGCGCCTCCGGCGCCGGGGTCGCGGTGGCGTTGTTGTCGAGGTAGATCATCGCCGGCTCACCCCATCACGCCGGGCCGCGGGCGCAGGGTGGCGCCCTGCGGCGTCAACTCCTCCTCGAAGCAGCCGACGACCAGGCCGGCCGGGAACTCGACGAGGTAGACGAACTCCGCCGAATCCTCGGCCCGGCCGACCCGCGCCACCACGCCGGGGGTGCCCGCCGGCACCAGCAGTGCGCCGTCGTCGGCGTGGGGATGGCTGCCGTCGTTGAACAGGTCCTCGGCGGCGGCGACCCGCATGCCCCAGTCGTAGACGGGCTCGCTGGGCGGAACGAAGGCGGGCTCGGCCGGGGCGGCATGGGAAACAGGGGCGGGAGCGGGGGTGTCGTGCTCGGGCATGGCGGGCTCCTTCAGCGCTGAGGGTCGTTGCAATGGGCGTCGACAAGCGCCAGCTCCCTGGCGCGCATGCCGACGACCATCCGGCGCTCGTAAAAATCGATCGCGTATATGTAATACAGCTGCAGATACGTGCCGACGGAGCGCACATAGCCGACGTCGCCGGTGTCGATCAGCACCTCGCCGACCGGGCGCGACGGGTAGGTCCCGTCGTTGCGCACGTCGCGCAGGCAGCGGACCTTCTGGCCGATCTCGAAGACCGGCGGGTGGACCAGCTCGACCACGTCGTCGGAATGGCGGGCGGAGTTGCGCAGGGCCATGGCATCACCTCATGGGGTCCGGGGCGGGCGGGGCGGGGCTCTCGGCGGCGACGGCGGGGAGGACGCCGGCCCGGCGGTCGCGGGCGGCGTCGCGCACCTCCTCGACCGGGTCGTCGGCCAGCGCGCCCAGCTCGTCCGGGGGAAGGCGGCTGGCGACGACCAGACGCACGCACCAGTCGGCGTCACCGGCCAGCGCCGCCAGCTTGTCGGCGGGCAGGCGCTGGGCGACCAGCAGGCGCACCCGCGGGCTGGCGTCCCAGGCCATGCTCATCAGCCAATCCATGCCGATGCGCCGGGCGACCTCCAGCCGCACCTCGGCGTCATCGTCGTGCATCATCGCCGGCAGCATGCCCGCCGGGGCGCGGCGGGCGACGCGCAGCCGCACCGCGTAGTCGAAATCCTGCATCATCGGCGCGAGGTCGGCGTCCTCCAGGCGCGAGGCGACGGCGATCCGCACCTCGCGCTCCGGATCGGTGCGCATTTTCAGGAGCAGGCGGCGGGGCAGGCGGCGCGCGACCGAGGTGCGCACGGTCTCGTCCGGGTCCTCCATCAGGCGCGGCAGCGAGAAGATGGGGGCGCAGCGCACGGCGATGGCGCGCACCTCGAAGTAGGGATGGTCCAGGTGGTCGACGGCCAGCTCGGGGTTGCGCTCGAAGAAGCGCTGCACCCGCTTGGCGTAGCGGTCGTTGACGCAGGCACGCAGGCGTTCGCAGCCGCCGGTCTGCAGGAGCGCGGCGTGGGCGCAGCTGCGGCAGTCCACCGGCCGCCCCAACCAGTCGTAGGCACCGTCAATGTCGGTCATGAGACGTCCTCCGGGGCCATCGCCCCATCGACGACGGCGATCAGCCGGCGTGCGCCCATGCGGTCGTCGGGGTCGAGGGCGGCGACCGCCTCCAGCGCCTCCCGCCCCTCGTCGAGCCGGCCGAGGCGCAGCAGCAGATAGCCCACCGCGGTCAGCGCGAAGAGGAAGAAGCGGGGGGCGGGGTCGAGGCCGCGGAAATCGGCGGTGGCGGGCGTGACCGTCCGCCAGTCCGGGTCGTTGACGCCGAGCCCGGTCAGGGCGTGCCCGACCATCCGCCAGCCGTAGGCGAGGGCGGGGTCCAGGTCGGCCTTGTAGAAGTGGAACTTGTAATGGCCGAGGTCGACCAGGCGGTGGCCGGGGGCGGCGGCGGCCGCCGCCGCGAGGTGGGCCGCGGCCGTCGCGGTGTCGGCGTAGCTCGCGGCGGCCAGGTGCAGACGCCGCTCCGCCTCCGCCGGCAGGTCGCCACCGTAGTAGCGCCGCTCCAGCCACGTCTCATCCATTTCCGCCAGCATGGATGCGTCTCCTCGGATGGGGCCCCTCCCGGGGAGCCGGGAGGGGCGGGCACGGGCGCGCGCCGGGCGGGGAAGGGAGGTGCGCGCCCGTGCCGTCGCGGGCCGCCCGGCGGCTGGGCCGGTCAGGCGGGGACGCAGCAGTCGGCCGGGCACACCGAGGCGCATTGCGGGCTGTCGAACTGGCCCTCGCACTCCGTGCACTTGGCGGGGTCGATGATGTAGGTGCCCTTCTTGAAGCTGATGGCGATGTTCGGGCACTCGGCCTCGCAGGCGCCACAGACGGTGCATTCGGCGGCCTTGATCTTGTAAGCCATGTCACGGATCTCCTTGGGTTGGCGGGACGGACGGCGAGGGTCCGTCGAGGGGATGGGGCAGGGGCGCTCAGGCGCGCAGGGCCACGTTCAGCGGCGACTGGCGGATGAAGGCGTCGCGCCCGGTGCGGGCGGTCGCCGTACCCTGGGCCAGGCGGGCGACGTGGTCCTTGAAGTACGTCAACGCCGACTCCTCGATGTATTCGAAGGCGAAGGCGTCCACCGGGTCGATGCCGGCGGCGATCAGCTTGTCCTTGGGGCAGCCGCCGATCTTGGCGACGAAGACCGCGGTGCAGTCGGTGATGGCCGACAGCACGACGTCCAGCGCGTCGTCGTCGCCCTCGCCGCCCTGGCAGTACTCGTCGACCCGGCGGTGCCCGACGAACTTGGCGCCGCGCACGCCGACCTCGTAGATCTGGAACTCCTTGGCGTGGCCGAAGTGCTCGTTGATGCGCTCGCCGCCCTTGGTGGCGACCGCGATCAGGATCGGCGGCGTCTCCTCGGCCACCGTCTCGGCCACGTCGGCCTGGGCCGCGGCCTTGGCGGCGTGGCGGGTGGCCCGCTCCGCCTCCACGTGCTCGCGGTAGGCGCGCCGCGTGCTGTCGTCGGTGGAGATCGCCATGGTCTCGACCTTCTCCGCGGTGAACTCCTCGCCGCGGTCCTCGCCCAGCAGGCCCACGGCGTCGGCGCGGCACTGGCGGCAGTGCCGCATCAGCTTCATGTCGCCTTCGCACTGGTCCTGCAGGGTCTTCAGCTCCTGCGCCGTCGGCCCGCGCTGGCCGGTCAGCCCGAAATGCGTGCCGTGCGCGGGGTCGGAGATCAGCGGCATGATGTTGTGCAGGAAGGCGCCCCGCGCCTTGACCGCCTTGTTCACCGCGACCAGGTGCTCGTCGTTGACCCCGGGGATCATCACCGAGTTGACCTTCACCAGGATGCCCGCCGAGGTGAGCATCTCCAGGCCCTGCATCTGCCGCTCGTGCAGGATCTTGGCGGCGTCGCGGCCGGTCCAGCGCTTGTGGTCGTAGAAGATCCAGGGGTAGATCCGCTCGCCGACCTCGGGGTCCACCATGTTGATGGTGATCGTCACGTGGTCGACGTTCAGGGTCTTGATGCGGTCGACGTGGTCGGGCAGGGCCAGGCCGTTGGTCGACAGGCAGAGCTTGAGGTCCGGGGCCTTGGCGGCGATCAGGTCGAAGGTGCGGAAGGTGTTGGCGCCCTTGGCGGCCAGGCTGTCGCCGGGGCCGGCGATGCCGATCACCGAGAGCTGCGGGATCTCCTGGGCCACCGCCAGCACCTTCTTGGCGGCCTGTTCCGGCGTCAGCTTCTCCGAGACGACGCCGGGGCGGCTCTCGTTCGAGCAATCGTATTTGCGGTTGCAGTAGTTGCACTGGATGTTGCACGCCGGTGCCACCGCCACATGCATGCGCGCGAAGTAATGGTGCGCCTCCTCGCTGTAGCAGGGGTGGTTCTTGACCTTGTCCCACACCGCCGCCGGCATGTCCGCCGGGCCGTCCGACGACCCGCAGGCCGACGAGGAGCAGCCCGACGCCGCGGCGACCGGGGTCTCGTTGGAGGTCTTGAGCTCACCCAGGCCGAGGATGCTGTCGAGCGCGATCACGTTGCCCATCACCCACTCCTTCTGCCGTGCCCGGTTGCGGGCCATCGTCGGATTGGCAGGGGATCAGCAAGATGCGGGCCAGAGGGGAACGTCGTGCAATGTCAAAGGCTTGTCAGAAGGCGCCCGGGTCCGGGTCCGTGTTCGCATTGCGACAATGGCCGGGAAGTGTCGGGGACGCGACATTGTCGGCGGGCGGGGTCGGCGGGCGGGGTCGGCGGGCGGGGTCGGCGGGCGGGATGCGCGCGGTTCGCACGCCATGGCCGCCCGGCGGCGTTCAGTCGGGCGCGTTCAGCCGGCCGCGTTCAGCCGGGCGCGTTCAGCCGGCCGCGTTCAGCCGGCCGCGTTCAGCCGAACGACGATCTCGGCCAGCGCGGCATCGGCCGCGTCGTTGGCCACCTGGCAGGTCCCGGCGGCGTGGTGGCCGCCGCCGCCGTATTCCAGCATCAGCGCGCCGATGTTGGCCTGGGAGGCGCGGTTGAGGATCGACTTGCCGCAGGCCAGCACCGTGTTCTGCTGCTTCAGCCCCCACAGCACGTGGATCGACACGGTGGCCTCGGGGTTGAGGGCGTAGATCATGAACCGGTTGCCGGCCCAGATCGTGTCTTCCCCGCGCAGATCCAGGACGACCACGTCGCCCTCGCGCCGGGCGCAGCGCGTGAGCTGTTCGACGAACCGGCCTTCGTGCTCGGCGTAGAGCTCCACCCGCTCCCTGACATCGGGCAGGGCGAGGATCTCGTCGATGCCGTGCTGCCGGCAATGGTCGATGAGCTGCATCATCAACTGGTAGTTGGAGACGCGGAACGTGCGGAAGCGGCCGAGCCCGGTGCGCGCGTCCATCAGGAAGTTCAGCAGGGTCCAGCCGCTGGGGCGCAGGATGTCCGTCTCGGCGTACTGGGCCGAGTCGGCCTGGTCCACCGCGGCCATCATGGCGTCGGACACGTTGGGGAAGCGGGCCTTCCCGCCGTAATGGTCGAAGACGACGCGGGCCGCCGACGGGGCGGCGGCGTCGATCACGTGGTTGTCGCGCCCACCCACCCGCAGCGTCTCCGACAGGTGGTGGTCGAACACCAGGTGCGCGCCCTCGACATAGGGCAGGTTGGTGGTGATGTCGCGGGGGCCGATGGCGATCTTGCCGTCCTGCATGTCCTTGGGGTGGACGAAGGTGATCTCGTCCACCAGGTCCAGCTCCTTCAGCAGGACCGCGCAGACCAGCCCGTCGAAGTCGGACCGGGTGACCAGACGGAACTTTGCGCCTTCGCTCATCACCCGGTTTCCCCCGCCCGCCGTGTCACCCATCGGCCTGGAGGGTAGACGCAGCCTTGGCGCGGCGCAAGCGGCCGTCGGCGTGGCGGGGGGAGCCGGTCAGCCCCAGGGTCCGCGGCGGCCCGGCGTCCCGCCCGAGGGCGGCAGCGGCGAGCGGCCGCGGGCCGGGCGCGGGGCCTGCGCCGTCGCGCCGCCCCAGCGCCCCGGGGTGCGGGAGGGCTGGACGCCGAGCGTGGTGCGCGGCGGCTCCCCCAGGCCGGGGCCGGCCATCGCGCGCAGGGCGGCGACCCGGTTGCGCACGTCGGGGTGGGTGGAGAACAGGTTGTCGGTGGCGTGCCGGCCGTTCAGCGGGTTGGCGATGAACAGGTGGGCGGTGGCGGGGTGGGACTCGGCCCGGCGGTCGACGGTGCGGGCGACGCCCTCGTGGATGCGCTCCAGGGCGCTGGCCAGCCACAGCGGCCGGCCGCAGATCTCCGCCCCGATGCGGTCGGCCTCGTACTCGCGGGTGCGGCTGATGGCCATCTGCACGACCATCGCCGCCAGCGGCGCCAGCAGCGACATCAGCAGCACGCCGACGAACCCCAGCGGGCTGCCGCCGCCCTCCTCGTCGCTGGACGAGGCGGCGCCGAAGAACAGGCCGAAATTGGCGAGCATGGAGATGGCGCCGGCGATGGTCGCGGTGATCGTCATGATCAAGGTGTCGCGGTTCTTCACGTGCGCCAGCTCGTGGGCCATCACCCCGGCCACCTCCTCGGCGCTGAGCATGCGCAGCAGGCCGGTGGTGGCGGCGACCGCCGCGTTCTCGGGGTTGCGCCCGGTGGCGAAGGCGTTGGGCTGGTCCGACTGGATCAGGAAAACCCGCGGCATGGGCAGGCCGGCCCGCTGGGCCAGGCGCTCGACGGTGCCGTAGAGCTCCGGGGCGGTGCGGCGGTCGACCTCGCGGGCGCCGTACATGGACAGCACCATGCGCCCGGAGTTCCAGTAGGTGAACACGTTCATGGCGACCGCCACCAGGAAGGCGATCATCATGCCGCCCTGGCCGCCGATCAGAAAGCCGACCCCGGCGAACAGCGCCGTCATGCCGGCCAACAGGATCGAGGTCTTGAGATAGCTGGTCATCGCGGGTGCGTGGTCTCCGGAACGGGGCGATGCCGGAGATATGGGCCTGCCACCGGGCGGCGTTCAAGATGTTGCCCCCGGCGTGTCCCTTCGCCATATCTCGGGGATGACCGACGACACCACCAAGCCGGCGGCGCCCGGCACGCCCGAGGCGACCCCCGGCCCGACCCCCGATCCGATCCCGGGGCGGGGCCCGCAGCAGAAGCCCGGCGAGATCGGCGGCGCACAGGGGCCGGAGCCGACCCGCTACGGCGACTGGGAGTTCAAGGGGCGCTGCTCCGACTTCTAGGCCGGCCCGCCCGGAACCTTGTCGCGAACGCGGCGGTTGGGATCACTGGCCGCCCGCGGCGCCCCGCGCCCGTCCCGATGCCGCATCTCCGGCGCCGAGACCGGCGGCCGCCCCCGCACGCGCAGAACCGGGAGACGGCGACATGGCCTTCAACACGTCCGACGCGATCATCGACACGCTCATCCACTGGAACGTCGACACCATCTTCGGCATCCCCGGAGACGGCATCAACGGCCTCATCGAGGCGCTGCGCAAGCGTCAGGACAGGATCCGCTTCGTCCAGACCCGCCATGAGGAGGCCGCCGCCTTCATGGCCTGCGGCTACGCCAAGTACACGGGCAGGCTGGGCGTGTGCATCGCCACCTCCGGCCCCGGCGGCCTCCACCTGCTGAACGGCCTCTACGACGCCAAGCTGGACGGGGCACCGGTCCTGGCGATCACCGGCCTGCAGTTCAGCGACCTGATCGGCACCCGCACCCAGCAGGACGTCGACCTGGACAAGGTCTTCCAGGACGTCGCCGTCTTCAACCAGCGGGTCATGAAGTCGACCCACGCCCGCAACGCCACGGTGATGGCCTGCCGCACCGCGCTGGCCTACCGCGGCGTGTCCCACATCACCGTGCCGGTGGACGTGCAGGAGGAGGAGGTCAGCGAGGATGAGGCGTCCAAGCGCAACATCCTCGGCCACAACACCGATCTCTTCGCCGCCGCGGTCAAGTCCCCGCCCGAGGTCGACCTGGCCAAGGCGGCCTCGATCATCGACGCCGGCGAGCGGGTGGTGATCATGGCCGGGCGCGGCGCGCTGGGCGCCGGCGACGAACTGGAGCGCCTCGCCGACCATCTCGGCGGGGTGATCGTGAAGCCGCTGCTGGGCAAGGCCTGTGTGCCCGACGACAGCCCCTTCACCACCGGCGGCGTCGGCCTGCTCGGCACCACCCCGTCCCAGGAGGCGCTGGAGGCCTGCGACACCCTGCTGATCGTCGGCTCGTCCTTCCCTTACATCGAGTTCTACCCCAAGCCCGGCCAGGCGCGCGGCGTGCAGATCGACCTCGATCCCATGCGCATCGGGCTGCGCTACCCGGTCGAGTGCGGGCTGGTGGGCGACGCCCGCGGCACCCTGGAGGCGCTGATGGCGCGGGTGCGGCGCAAGGACAATCGCGACTTCCTGACCACCGCCCAGGCGGGCAAGGCGGAGTGGATGGCGCTGATGGAGGAGCGCGGCACGCGCCAGGACACGCCGATGAAGCCCCAGGTGGTGGCGTGGGAGCTGGGCAAGCGCCTGCGCAGCGACGCCATCGTGTCCTGCGACAGCGGCACCATCGCCACCTGGTGGGCGCGCCAGATCCCGGTCAAGCGCGGCCAGATGCACTCGCTGTCGGGAAACCTCGCGACCATGGCGCCGGGCCTGCCCTACACCATCGCCGCCCAGCTCGCCCACCCCGCGCGCCAGTGTGTCGCCTTCGTCGGCGACGGCGGCCTGTCCATGCTGGTGGCCGACTTCGTGACGGCGGTGAAGTACAAGCTGCCGATCAAGATCTTCGTCATCAACAACCGGGCGCTGGGCCAGATCAAGTGGGAGCAGATGGTGTTCCTGGGCAACCCGGAATACGTCTGCGACCTCGCCCCCATCGACTTCGCCCGGATGGCCGAGGCGATGGGCGGCACGGGCATGACGGTGACCGACCCGGCGCTGGCCGGCTCCACCATCGAGGCGGCCCTGAACCATCCCGGACCGGTGATCGTCGACTGCATCGTCGACCCCCACGAGCCGCCCATGCCGCCCAAGGTCAAGCCAGGCCAGGCCGTCAAATTCGCCGAGGCGCTGGCCAGCGGCACCCCGGCGGCCGGCAAGATCGGCCTGACCGTGGCCGCCAACACCATCCGCGAGCTGATCTGATCCGGGGCAGGGGGAGGCCCGCGGTGGCCAAGGGGCACCCGGTGGTGGAGGCGGTGTCGGTCGCCGCCTACCGCATTCCCACCGATGCGACGGAATCCGACGGCACCCTGGATTGGGATTCCACCACGCTGGTGGTGGTCACCGTGCGCGGCGGCGGGGAAACCGGGCTGGGCTTCGGCTACGCCAGCCGGGCCGCGGCGACGGTGGTGACCGACACGCTGGCGCCGGTGGTGGAGGGCGCCGACGCCCTCTCGCCGACGGCGGCGTGGCACGCCATGACCGGTGCGGTGCGCAACCTCGGCCGCCCGGGCGTGGGGGCGATGGCGGTGTCGGCGGTGGACGTTGCCCTGTGGGACCTCAAGGCCCGCCTGCTCGGACTGCCGTTGTTCCGCCTGCTGGGGGCGGTGCGCGGGGGGGTGATGGCCTACGGCAGCGGCGGCTTCACCTCCTACGACGAGGCGCGCCTGGCCGACCAGCTCGGCGGCTGGGCGGCGGCGGGGATGCGGGCGGTCAAGATGAAGGTGGGCCGCGACGCCGCCGCCGACCCGCAGCGGGTCGCCGTGGCGCGGCGCGCCGTCGGCCCGGCGACGGAGCTGTTCGTCGACGCCAACGGGGCGTACGGGGCGGCGCACGCCCTGGCGATGGCCGACCGCTTCGCCGCCCAGGGGGTGGTGTGGTTCGAGGAGCCGGTCTCGTCCGACAACCTCGCCGGCCTGCGCCGGGTGGTGGAGGGGGCACCCGCCGGCATGGAGGTGACCGCCGGGGAGTACGGCGACGGCCCGGTCTACTTCCGCCGCATGCTGGAGGCCGGGGCGGTGGACGTCCTGCAGCCGGACGCCACGCGCTGCGGCGGGGTCAGCGGTTTCCTGATGGTCCAGGCGCTGGCCGAGGCGTTCGAGGTGCCGCTGTCCGCCCACACCGCGCCGACCCTGCACGCCCATCTCGGCTGCGCCTGCCGCCGGGTGCGGCATGTGGAGTTCTTCCACGACCACGCCCGCATCGAGGGGATGCTGTTCGACGGCGCCCTGCGGCCACGTGACGGCGATTTGCGGCCCGACCCCGGCCGCCCCGGGCTGGGCGTGGCGTTCCGCCAGGCCGACGCGCAGCGCTACGCCGTGTGAGGCGTCAGCGGGCCGGCAGGCCGAAGTCGATCTCCCACGATTCCCGCCGGGCGGCGGCGGTCCACTCCGCCATCGCCGGCAGCGCCAGCACCGCGTCGGCGTAGGCACGGCAGCCGGGGTCGAGGGGCACGCCGTAGGTCTCGAAGCGGGTGACCACCGGGGCGAACATGGCGTCGGCGTTGGTGAAGCGGCCATAGAGGAACGGCCCGTCGCCGCCGAACCGCGCCAGGGCATCGGCCCACAGCGCCTGCACCCGGGCGAAGTCGGTCAGCACGTCGTCGGCGAAGGCGAGCCCGGGGTGGGTGGCCTTGAGGTCCATGGGCAGCGCCTTGCGCAGGGGCACGAAGCCGGCGTGCATCTCCGCCGCCACGGCCCGGGCGTGGGCGCGGGCGGCGGGATCGTCCGGCCACAGCCCGGCGGCGGGAAACAGCTCCGCCACATATTCCAGGATCGCCAGGGATTCCCAGACCACCACGGTCCCGTGCCGCAGCGCGGGCACCTTGCCGCCCGGCGAGTGCTCCAGGATGCGGCGTTTGGTGTCGGGCTGGCGCAGCGGGATCACCACCTCCTCGAACGAGGCGCCGGCGTGCGTCAGCGCCAGCCAGGGACGCAGCGACCAGGACGAGTAGGCCTTGTTGCCGAGGACGAGGGTGAGGTCGGTCATGTCGCGTTCGCCGCAAGTGGGGAGGGGAGCCGATGCGGGCGCAGTGTGCCGTGCCCGGCCGGGTTTGTACACGCCGGCCGCTTTCCCCCTTTTCACACCGCCCCGGCCACGCCATCCTCTGTCCCCTCGCCGCTTTCCCGCCCGCACGAGAGGACGTTCCCCCTTGCTCGCCACCCTGCGCGCCAAGGCCGGCGCCGACGCCGTCCCGCTCACCCCGCTCGCCAAGGCCGACCTCGCCGGCTGGCTGGCCACCCAGCCCGCCGCCACCGCCGGCTGGGTCAAGGCGCTGAACTTCGCCGCCGACACCGGCGCCACCGCGCTGATCCCGGCCGGCGACGGCGCACTCGCCCGCGTCCTGGTGGGCGTGCCGGCGGAGCCCGACCTGTGGGCGCTGGCCGGGTTGCCGTCGGCCCTGCCGCCCGGCACCTACCGGATCGACCCGGAGCCCGACCGCGAGACGGCGACCCGCTTCGCCCTGGGCTGGGCGCTGGGCAGCTACCGCTTCGACCGCTACAGGAAGTCGGACAAGGGGTTCGCCAGCCTGGTCTGGCCCAAGAAGGCCGACCACGGCGCCGTGGAGCGGGCGGCGAGCGCCACCCACCTGGTGCGCGACCTGGTCAACACCCCGGCCGCCGACCTGGGCCCGGCGGAGCTCGCCGACGCCGCCAAGGCGCTGGCCGAGGAGTTCGAGGCCAATCTGAAGGTGATCGTCGGCGCCGACCTCCTGAAGAAGAACTATCCGGCCATCCACGCCGTCGGGCGCGGCAGCGCCCGGGCGCCGCGGCTGATCGACCTCACCTGGGGGCGCAAGGACGATCCCCGGGTGACCATCGTCGGCAAGGGCGTGTGCTTCGACAGCGGCGGCTACGACATCAAGCCGTCCAGCGGCATGCTTTTGATGAAGAAGGACATGGGCGGGGCCGCCCATGCCCTGGGCGTGGCGCGCATGGTGATGATGGCCGGGCTGCCGGTGCGCCTGCGCGTGCTCATCCCGGCGGTGGAGAACATGATCTCCGGCGACGCCTTCCGGCCCGGCGACGTGCTGGCCACCCGCAAAGGCCTGTCGGTGGAGATCGGCAACACCGACGCCGAGGGCCGGCTGGTGCTGTGCGACGCCCTGGCCGAGGCCGACGCCGAGAAGCCGGCCCTGCTGGTCGACTTCGCGACCCTCACCGGGGCGGCCAGGGTGGCGCTGGGGCCGGAGCTGCCGGCGCTGTTCGCCAACAACGACCAGGTGGCCGAGGACCTGCTGGCGGCCGGCACGGCGGAGAAGGACCCGCTGTGGCGGCTGCCGCTGTGGCAGGCCTACCGCAAGATGATCGACAGCAAGGTGGCCGACCTCAACAACGCCGGCACCGGCGGCATGGCCGGGGCGATCACCGCCGCCCTGTTCCTGGAGTCCTTCGTCTCCAAGGAGACGCCGTGGGCGCACCTGGACGTCTTCGCCTGGAACGGGTCGGCCAAGCCGGGCCGGCCCGACGGCGGCGAGGCGCTGGGGCTGCGGGCGGTCTACGCGCTGATCGAACGGCGCTTCGGCAAGGGGTGAGCGCGTCGCCATGGCGCGCACCTTCGGGCAGCCCCGAGTCGTCCTCGGCCCGGTCCTGTTCTTTCGCGGGGAGCAGGGCGACCGCTGGCGGCTGGCCGCCCTGTTCGTCCTGGAGGGCGAGGCGGAGCCCGACGACCTGACCGTCGACGGCGTCACCCTGGCGGTGCCGCCGCGCCACCTGGCGTCGTGGCGCGGCCGCCATGTCTGGCGCTTCGACTTCGCGGTGCCGCGGGGGCCGGACGACAGGGTGGCCGGCTACGGCTTTTCCGACGAGATGCGCTGGAGCGTGACGGTGCCCGGCACCGAGTCGCCGCCGCCCCGCGTCGCCTTCACCTCGTGCAACGGCGCCGAGCACCCGCGCGCCCTGGAACGCCACGGGAGGCCCCGCAACGCGCTGTGGGATGACGTGGCCCTCCAGCACGCCCAGGCGCCGTTCCATCTGCTGATCCAGGGCGGCGACCAGCTCTACGCCGACGGGGTGTGGCGCGACTGCCCGGCCCTGGCGGCGTGGCGCCGCCGTCCCGCCACCCGGCTGGCCGAGCCCTTCAGCGCCACCATGGCGGAGCAGGCGCTGGACCACTACATGGCCCTCTACCTGGAGACCTGGGGCCAGCCGGAGGTGGCGGCGGTGCTGGCGCGCGTGCCCTCGGTGATGATGTGGGACGACCATGACATCTTCGACGGCTGGGGCTCGCTGCCCAGGGAGGAGCTGGCGGCGCCGGTGCTGCGCGGCGTCTACGCCGTGGCGCGGCGGGCGTTCGCGCTGTTCCAGCTCGGCGCCGTTCCGGAATCCCTGCCGGAATGCGTCTGGGGCGCCGGGCTCGGCACCTTCACCCAGGGATTCGTGGTGGGCGATGTCGGCATCCTGCTGCCCGACCTGCGCAGCGAGCGCACGCCCGGCCGCGTGCTGTCGCCGCGCAGCCGCGCCGCGCTGCCCGGCTGGCTCGACCGTTTCGCCGGCTGCCGGCACCTCCTGCTGGTGTCCAGCGTGCCGCTGCTGTTCACCGGCACCGCCGGGGTCGAGCGCGCGGTGGCGGCGGTGCCCGGGCGCACCGGCTACGAGGACGACCTGCGCGACCAGTGGCGCAGCTTCGCCCACGCCGAGGAGTGGCAGGGGGTGGTCGAGGCGCTGACCGCCTTCTCCTTGCGCACGGACTGCCGGATCACCGCGGTGTCCGGCGAGATTCACCTGGGGGCCCAGGCGGTGCTGACCGGGGCGGTGGAGATCCGCCAGCTCATCGCCTCGGGCATCGTCCACCCGCCGCCGACGCCCCTCTACGCCGCCGTGCTCGACCGCCTGGCACGGCGGCGCGAGACGCCGTTCCCCGGCGTCAGCCTGGAGATGCCGGTCTTTCCCGAAACCGGACGGCGGCTGATCCGCGCCCGCAACTGGCTGTCGCTCACCTTCGACGGCCGCGGCGCCCTGCGCGCCCAGTGGCGCTCCGAGGAGGCGCCGGAGGTCTACCTCCAGCAGATCGGCTGACCCGTTCGGTGCGACCCCGAAACGCTTGCCCGCACGTGCCCGGTTGGGCACACTCGGGAGCGCCGCGGGCAGGGGGGCGCGCGGCGGCGAGGGGGTGGCATGGCGCGGAACCTCAGGGCGCTCGGCTTGTGGCGCACGGCGCTCATCGACAGCGTTCGGCAGTCGGGCCCCGACCTGTCGGCGCGGCAGATGGCGATCATGCTCCAGGTCTATCTCAGGGACCCGCCGCACACGGTGCGCGGGCTGGCCGCCATCCTGAACATCTCCAAACCGGCGGTGACCCGGGCGCTCGACCGCCTCTCGGTGCTGGGATTCATCAAGCGCAAGCGCGACACCGAGGACAAGCGCAACGTCCTGGTCCAGCGCACCGTCCGCGGCTCCGTCTTCCTCTCCGATTTCGCCGAGCTGGTGATTCGTGCCGGCGCCGTCACCGCCGACGACCTTGCCACCGTCGAGGACCAGGAGCGGATGGCCGCCGCCGCCAAGGCCCGGCTTGAGGCGGAACTGCGCGAGCGTCAGGACCAGCCGGCCGACCAATGAGCGCCGCCCTCGACCCGCGGCGCCATCCCTGGCGCCCCGACCTCGCCGCCGACCATCTGCGGGGCCGGGTCGGATCCGCCCGCTTCGTGGAGGGCGCCGCGCACCGCGTCGCCGCCGGCGTGGCCACCCTCGCCGCGGCCCCCGGCCCGGCGCCGTGCCAAGCCTCCCAGGTGCTGTTCGGCGAGGGGTTCACCGTCTACGACCGCCGTGACGGCTGGGCCTGGGGGCAGTGCGCGGCGGACGGCTACGTCGGCTGGGTGCCGGAGGCGGCGCTGCTGGCCGGCGCCCCGGCGCCGACCCACACGGTGGCGGATCTCGCCGCCTTCCGCTTTCCCGAGCCGGACCTGAAGGCGCCGCCCCTGGACAGCCTGCCGCTGGGCGCCGGCGTGCGGGCGGTGGGCGAACGCGGCGGATACACGGAGCTGGCCGACGGCGGCTGGGTGTACGCCCGCCACCTCGCGCCGGCCGACGTGGTCGAGCCGGACCCGGTGGCCACGGCGCTGCGCCTGATCGGCGTGCCGTACCTGTGGGGCGGGCGCACGCCGCGGGGCATCGATTGCTCGGGGCTGGCCCAGCTGGCCCTGCGGCGCGCCGGCATCCCGTGTCCGCGCGACAGCGACATGCAACGCGACGAGGTGGGCGCACCGGTGATGGCCGGCGCCGCCCGCCGGCGCGGCGACCTGGTGTTCTTCCCCGGCCATGTCGGGCTGATGCTGGATGGCGACCGCCTGCTGCACGCCACCGCCTTCACCATGACGGTGACGGTGGAGCTGCTGGACGCGGTGGTCCAGCGGGTCGACCCGACCCGGGCGGGCGGCATCCTGGGGGTGCGGCGGGTGATGGGCTGACAGCCGGCCGATTCCCCTTGCGGCCGGCTGCCGCTACCGCGTCAGCTTTTGCGACCGCGATGCACGCACAGCAGATGATCTTCCGTGCCATATTTGTCGCGGTAATGCACCAGCGCCGGGGCATCGTGGCCGCGGGCGGACATTCGGCGCGCCCCCGACCAGTCGGTCCCGTCGAACACACTCCAGTATAGGGCGCCGTCGTTGCCTCCCCCGGCATAGACGCAATAGAGCCGGTCACCGTAGACGGCGATGGCGGGGCCGCTGGAGGTGAAGGCGTACAAGCGACCGCCGACCCGCCATTCCGTTCCGTCCGAGGTTGCCCACCACAAATCGCCGTCGTCGGTCCGGTAGACGCTGATCAGCACCCCCCGGAACACCGCCAGTGCGATGCTCGACGTGGTGTGGAAGGGCAGGCGGCGGTCGGGGCTCCAGCCGGTCCCGTCGAACTCGGTCGACCATACGGTATCATCGGACTGCACCCCGCGATGGAGGCAGACCAGCCGGTCGCGAAACACCGCCAGGCCGGGACCGGTCGATGTCAGGTGGGCGGGAAAGCGGTGATCCACGCTCCAATTGCTGCCGTCGAACGTCGTCCACCACAAGCTGTCGTCTTCGTCGTCGCCCTTGTGGACGACGTACAGGCTGTCCCGGAACACCGCCATAGACGGCTCCGCGCTGGTGACGTGGGCCGGAAACGCCTGGTCCGTCGTCCATCCCTGGTCGGGGTCGTGGGTCGTGCTCAGAAGATAGCGGTTGTCGGCGCCGCCACGGTGCACGCAGATCAGGCGCCCGTCGAAGCTGGCGGCGGCGGGTCCGACCTCCGCATAACTCGCGGGGAACAGCGTGTCGTCGCTCCAGCCCTGGGTGGGGTCGAAGACCGTCCAGTACAGCCTGTTGTCATCGACATGTTCGGTCTGGTTGTCCGGCAGCGGAACCAGCATGGTCGGAGAAAGCCAGGGGGAGACGAGCTTGACCCCGTTTCCCTGGTCGACGAGCTTGATCCATTCCTTTTCGATGAGGATGGCCACCTTGACGGGCAGCGCCAGTTCCGGGTCCAGCAGCTTGGCCAGCCGTTCGGCAAGATCCTTGATGTCCTCGAGAAGCTGAACCGCGTCCTCATTGAGATGAAGCGCAAACCCCCACCAATAAGTGGAAATGGTGATCTGGACATTCTCGATCTGAAACGCCTGCGACGACTTCATGGGTTTCCCTCCGATCGGACATCGGCCGTCCCGGGCAATGCACCCGCGGATGGTGGCGCGCGGTGATGAGGGAGGCCGGCCACCATCGGCGAGCCGGCCTCCCCGTCGTGATCGGTTACGGGCCGACCCAGGCGAACGTTGCCGTCGTGGAAAGGACGCGCCCGGTGTCGCTGGTCGGATCGGCGATCCAGACGATGTCTTCGGGATTGCTGCTCGTCGCCTCGCAGTAGTTCGTCGTGCCGGCCAGCCAGGGAACGTTCCAGTACATCGAGATGGTCTCGTTGGTCCCCTCGACCTTGTAGATGACGGTTCCTTCGGTTCCGGTCGCCGAGTTCTCGGCGCCGGTGACGATCATCGCGATCAGCGAGGTCCGCGGCGGAATGGTCGCCACCGGGGACTTCGCCCCGTTTTCCGGATTGTTGAAGTTCCCGTGCTTGAGGTCGACCGAGCCGAACGTCAGCGTCTTGTTCGAGCGGTTGCTGACATACATATGAAACTGAAGAGAGTCCGCCATGACGTTTCTCCCGTTTTAAGGCATTTTCGTGTGTACAACACACGTGCATATACAGATACGAGCGCAATTGTTATCACGCAAGAAGAAAAACAACGTCGATAATATTCTTTCGAGTGCGCTTGCGAGCGTCATATCGCTGAGTCCGGGTAGGGACGGCAACCGAAGGCACGGTCATCCCGGCCGGTGCTCGGACGCAGCCGGCAAAGTCGGCACCCCGTTGGACGCGCCGAACCCGAACCGCTGGAACGGGAACGCCCCGGGTGATTCCACCCGGGGCGTTCCCGTTCCAAAATCAATCATCCAACTCCGGATGATTCATGCTTTTGCCGATGCCAGGGGGAGGGGCGGTTTCGGTTACCCCGACTTGGCCAGCGTCACCACCTCGCCGCGGCTCTCGGCCCGCTCGCGGTAGGCCCGGCCGTAGTAGCTGTCGAGCAGCAGCTGCTTGATCTCGGCGATCAGCGGGAAGCGCGGGTTGGCGCCGGTGCACTGGTCGTCGAAGGCGGCCTCGGCGACGGCGTCGAGGTGGGCCAGGAAGGCCTCCTCGGGCACCCCCGCGGCCTGGATCGACGGCGGGATGTCCAGGGTGGCCTTCAGCTCCTCCACCCATTGCACCAGCTTCTCCACCCGCTCGTGATCGCGGCTGCCGCCCAGACCGAGGTGCCGGGCGACCTCGGCGTAGCGGGCCACGCCCTTGGGCCGGTCGTACTGGCTGAACGCGGTCTGCTTGGTCGGGATGTCGACGGCGTTGTAGCGGATGACGTTGGCGATCATCAGCCCGTTGGCCAGGCCGTGGGCGAGGTGGAACTCCGCCCCCAGCTTGTGGGCGATGGAGTGGCACACACCCAGGAAGGCGTTGGCGAAGGCGATGCCGGCGATGGTCGCCGCGTCGTGCACGCGCTCGCGCGCCACCGGGTTCTGGGCGCCCTCGCGGTAGGCCGCGGGCAGGTGATCCTTCAGGAGCTTGAGCGCCTGGAGGGCCTGGCCGTCGGTGTACTCGTTGGCCAGGACGGAGGCGTACGCCTCCAGCGCGTGGGTCACCGCGTCGATGCCGCCGGCCGCGGTCAGCGGCTTCGGCATGTCCATCACCAGGTTGGCATCGACGATGGCCATGGTCGGTGTCAGCTCGTAGTCGGCGATGGGGTATTTGACGCCGGTGCGCTCGTCGGTGACGACGGCGAAGGGGGTCACCTCCGATCCCGTGCCCGAGGTGGTGGGCACGGCGACCAGCTGCGCCTTCACGCCCAGCTTGGGGAAGGCGTAGATGCGCTTGCGGATGTCCATGAAGCGCAGCGCCAGGTCCTCGAAGGCGACGTCGGGGGCCTCGTACATCACCCACATGATCTTGGCCGCGTCCATGGGCGAGCCGCCGCCCAGCGCCAGGATGACGTCGGGCTGGAAGGCGTTGGCCAGCGCCAGCCCCTTGCGCACCACCGCCAGCGTCGGGTCGGCGGCGACCTCGAAGAAGACCTCCACGTCCATCCCCAGACCCTCGAGGATATCGACGGTGCGGGTGACGTGGCCGTTCTCGAACAGGAAGCGGTCGGTGACCACCAGGCAGCGCTTCTTGCCGCGCAGCTCCTCCAGGGCGAAGGGCAGGCAGCCGCGGCGGAAGTACACGGATTTGGGGAGCTTGTGCCACAGCATGTTCTCGGCCCTCTTCGCCACGGTCTTGCGGTTGAGCAGGTGCCGCGGCCCGACGTTCTCCGAGATCGAGTTGCCGCCCCACGAGCCGCAGCCCAGGGTCAGCGACGGCGCCAGGCGGAAGTTGTAGAGGTCGCCGATGCCGCCCTGGGACGAGGGCTGGTTGACCAGGATGCGGGCGGTCTTCATGCGGCCGCCGAAGATCTGCACCCGCTCGGGCTGCAGGTCCTGGTCGGTGTAGAGGACCGAGGTGTGGCCGATGCCGCCCAGGGCCACCAGGGCCGCGGCCATGTCGCAGGCCTGCGTGAAGTCGGCGGCGCGGTAGAGCGCCAGGGTCGGCGACAGCTTCTCGTGGGCGAAGGGCTCGGCCGGGCCGACGTCGGTGACCTCGGCGATCAGCACCTTGGTGTTCGCGGGCACGCCGATGCCGGCCATCTCGGCGATGGTGCGGGCGGACTGGCCGACGATGGCGGCGTTGAGATGGCCGTCGCTCATCAGCACCCGGCGCACCGCGTCCGCCTCCCCGGCCGACAGGATGTGGCCGCCATGGCGGGAGAAGCGGTCGCGCACCGCGTCGTACACCGCGTCGACGGCGATGGCCGACTGCTCCGACGCGCAGACCACCCCGTTGTCGAAGGTCTTCGACATGAGGATGGAGGCGACGGCGCGCTTGATGTCGGCGTGCTCGTCGATCACGGCGGGGGTGTTGCCGGCGCCGACGCCGATCGCCGGCTTGCCCGAGGAGTAGGCGGCCTTGACCATGCCGGGGCCGCCGGTGGCCAGGATCAGGTTGATGGCGGGGTGGTGCATCAGGGCGTTCGACAGCTCGGCCGTCGGCTCGTCGATCCAGCCAATGATGCCGTCGGGCGCGCCGGCGGCGACCGCCGCCTCGAGCGCCAGGCGCGCCGCCTCGCAGGTCGCCTTGCGGGCGCGCGGGTGGGGCGAGAAGACGATACCGTTGCGGGTCTTCAGGGCGATCAGCGCCTTGAAGATGGCGGTGGAGGTCGGGTTGGTGGTGGGCACGACGGCGGCGATCAGACCGACCGGCTCGGCGATGGTGAGGATGCCGGCCTGGGCGTCCTCCTCCAGGATGCCGCAGGTCTTCTCGTCCTTGTACTTGTTGTAGATGTACTCCGACGCGAAGTGGTTCTTGACGACCTTGTCCTCCATCACCCCCATGCGGGTCTCTTCGACCGCCAGCTTGGCCAGGGGGATGCGCGCATTGGCCGCGGCCAACGCGGCGCTGCGGAAGATGCGGTCGACGGTCTCCTGCGGGAACTCGGCATAGCGGCGCTGGGCGTCGCGCACCCGGGCGATGAGGGCGTCGAGTTCGGCGGGCGTGGCGATGGGCATGGTCAGACTTCCGTTTCGGCGGGTGGCGCCGCGGACACGCGTTGGGCCGGCGCCTTTCACGGCCGCGACAGTGCACCGCCGCATCGGGCCCTTCCATGACCCAGGTCAACGGGGCGCGCCGAACCGGCCGGGCACCCAGTCCGCGGGCCGCAGGGAACCGCCGCGCTCATGCCGCGTTGCTCCGGCATCCTCCCTGCGGCTTCCGGAATCGGGATTCCCCCATGAGCGACACTCAGAACCGGCCCTTCCTCTGGGCCATGGCGGCCCTGCTCGCCCTCATCGGGCTGGCGGTCGGCGCCGCCGGCGTCCACCTGATCACGCTCGGCGGGTCGTGGTACTACCTGCTGGCCGGGATCGGCTTCCTGGTCACGGCCGGGCTGCTGGCCGCGGGCCGGGCGGCGGCGCTGTGGATCTACGCGCTGGTGGTGCTGGGCACGCTCGCCTGGGCGGTCTGGGAAGCCGGGCTGGACTGGTGGGCGCTGGCGGCGCGCGGCGACGTGGTGTTCGTCCTGGGGGTGCTGCTGTTGCTGCCCTGGGTCACCCGCGGCCTCGGCCGCAACGACCCGCGGCGCCGGGCGGGCGAGCTGCCGCGGCCGGTCACCCCGTTCCGCCGCTCCGGCCCGCCGCTGACGGGGGCGCTCGCCCTGTGCGTCGTGGTGGCGGTCGCGTCCCTGGTCAGCGATCCCCACGACCGCCCCGGCACGGCGCCGGGCGCCCGCGCCGCCGTGGCCGCCGACGCCCAGGGGGTGCCGCCCGGGGAGTGGCACGCCTATGGCCGGACCCCCCATGGGCAACGCTACTCGCCGCTGGCGCAGATCACGCCGGAGACGGTGGGATCGCTGGAGGTCGCCTGGACCTACCACACCGGCGAGGTGGGCCGCCGCGCCGGCGACCCGGTGGAGACCACCTTCGAGGTGACGCCGCTCAAGATCGGCGAGCGGCTGTTCTTCTGCACGCCGCACCAGAACGTGGTGGCCCTGGACGCCACCTCCGGCGACGAGATCTGGCGCTACGACCCGCAGATCCGCGGCGCGCTGGCGCTGCAGCACCTCACCTGCCGCGGCCTGTCCTACCAGCCGGCCGGGGCGGCGGCGGTCGCGGCCCCGGCGGTGTCCGACGCCGCGGCCGCGGCGCGGGTCGAGGCCGCCCGCGCCGCCGTGCCGGACCTGCCGGTCGCCGCCGAGAGCGCCGGCGACACCACGGAGTGCGACGCCAAGCTGTTCATGCCGACCGCCGACGGCCGGCTGATCGCGCTCGACCCCGGCAGCGGCGCGGTGTGCGCCAATTTCGGGGGCGGCACCGGGCAGATCAATCTGTGGGCCAACATGCCCAACGTGCGCCCCGGCGCCTACTACTCCACCTCGCCGGTGGCGGTGGTGGGGAACCTCGTCATCGTCGGCGGCACGGTGCTCGACAACGTGTCGGTCAACGAGCAGTCCGGCGTCATCCGCGCCTTCGACATCGCCACCGGGGCGCTCGTGTGGAACTGGGACTCCGGGGCGCCGCAGCGCACCGAGCCGGTGCCGCCCGACGCCACCTACACCGTCAACTCCCCCAACAGCTGGTCGATCTTCAGCGTCGACCCGGCGCTCGGGCTGGTGTACGTGCCGTTGGGAAACCAGCCGCCCGACCAATGGGGCGGCAACCGCACGGAGGCGGTGGAGCGCACCTCGTCCTCGGTGGTGGCGCTGGACGTGGCGACGGGTGAGGAGCGCTGGATCTTCCAGACCGTCCACCACGACCTCTGGGACTACGACGTGCCCTCCCAGCCGACCCTGATCGACCTGCCGGTCGGCGGCGAGACGGTGCCGGCGCTGGTCCAGCCCACCAAGCAGGGCGAGCTCTACGTGCTCGACCGCCGCACCGGCGAGCCGGTCCTGCCGGTGACCGAGGTGGCGGCGCCCCAGGGTGCGGCGCAGGGCGACCGCACCGCGCCGACCCAGCCGGTGTCGGCGCTCTCCTTCGACCCGCCGCCGCTGGCCGAGGCGGACATGTGGGGAACGACCCTGTTCGACCAGCTCGCCTGCCGCATCCGCTTCAACGAGCTGCGCTACGAGGGGCGCTACACCCCGCCTTCGACCCAGGGCAGCATCGTCTATCCCGGCAATTTCGGCGTCTTCAACTGGGGCGGCATCGCCGTCGACCCCGAGCGCCTGATCGCCTTCACCACCCCCGCCTACCTGGCCTTCGTGTCGGAGCTGGTGCCGCGCGAGGACGACACCAGCCTCTACGTGCAGGACGGCGGCCGGCCCGAGGGCAGCCTGCCGGCGCTCAACGAGAACTTCGGCGCGCCCTTCGCGGCCAAGCTGTCGCCGCTGCTGTCGCCGCTGGGCATCCCCTGCCAGGAGCCGCCCTGGGGCTACGTCGCCGCCGCCGACCTGACGACGGGGGAGATCGTGTGGATGCACCGCAACGGCACGGTGCGCGACCTGGCGCCCCTGCCGGTGCCGCTGGAGATGGGCGTCCCCGACCTGGGCGGCCCCATCGTCACCGCCGGCGGCGTCGCCTTCCTGTCGGGCACCCTGGACTATTACGTGCGGGCCTACGACGTCACCACCGGGGCCGAGCTGTGGAAGGACCGCCTGCCGGCCGGCGGCCAGGCCACGCCGATGACCTACGAGGGCGCCGACGGCCGCCAGTACGTGGTGGTGGTGGCCGGCGGCCACGGCTCCCTGGGCACCAAGATGGGCGACTCGGTGATCGCCTACGCGCTGCCGCGGCGGTAGGGCCGCGCCGCCAGGGCCGCCGCGTTAGTAGCCCCGGACCCGGTCCACCAGGTTGGCCAGGGGCTGGCCGGCGCGGTGGCGGCGGATGGCGTCGGCCACGTGGTCGGCGCAGGGGCCGGGGTGGGTGACGCCGGCGACGTGGGGCGTCACCCGCACCCTGGGGTGGCTCCAGAAGGGATGGCCGGCCGGCAGCGGCTCCTCGGCGAAGACGTCGAGGCTGGCCCCGCCGAGGTGGCCGGAGTCCAGGGCGGCCAGCAGGTCCGCCTCCACCAGGTGCCCGCCGCGCGCGGCGTTGATCACCACGGCGCCGCGGGGCAGGGCGGCGAAGGTGGCGCGGTCGAGGACGCCGCGGGTCTGCGGCGTCAGCGGCAGCAGGCACACCAGGACGTCGCTGCGCGCCAGCAGCGCCGGCAGCCCGTCGTCGCCGTGGAACGCCGCGACCCCGGGCAGGGCGCGCGGGCTGCGGCTCCAGCCCGCCACGTCGAAGCCCAGCGCCACCAGGCCCCGCGCCGCGGCGGCGCCCAGTTCGCCCAGCCCCAGCAGGCCGACCCGCACCGCCGCCGCCGGGCGGTGCGCCAGCGGCGTCCACACGGCGGCGCGCTGCTGCTCGGCATACCGGTCGGCGTGGCGCTGCCAGCGCAGCACCTCCAGGGCCACGTACCCCGCCATGTCCTCGGTCAGGCCGGCGGCGACCATGCGGACCAGCGGCACCGCCGGCAGCGCCGGGTCCTCCAGCAGCGGCTCCACCCCGGCGCCCAGCGACAGGACCAGGCGGAGGTTGGGCAGGGTGGCCAGCATCCCCGGCGGCGGCTTCCAGACCAGGGCGTAGGCGATGTCAGCCGGGTCGCCCAGGTCCGGCCACACCCGCACCTCCAGGTCGGGCAGGCGGCGGGCCAGTTCGGCGGTCCAGGCGGCGGGGTCGTCGGAGGCGGAGCAGAACAGCAGGGTCATCGCAGGTCGGGTCCGGCGGGCGGTTTGGCGGGTGGTGCGGCGGCGGGCCTTGCGGGACGCGCGGGATTCCGCCATGTCCTTCAGGATGCACCAGAGCCCGACCTCCCGCCTCATCCTTCTCAACAAACCGTACGGCGTGCTGCCGCAGTTCACCGACCGGGAGGAGGGGCGGCCGACGCTCGCCGACTGGCTGCCGGTCAAGGGGGTCTACCCGGCGGGCCGGCTCGACCGCGACAGCGAGGGTCTGCTGGCGCTGAGCGACGACGGCGTGCTGATCGCCCGCATCGCCGACCCCCGGCACAAGCTGCCCAAGACCTATTGGGTGCAGGTGGAGGGCGCGCCGACCGACGAGGCGCTGGAACGGCTGCGCCGCGGCGTCGTGCTGAAGGACGGGCCGACCCTGCCGGCCGAGGCCTGGCCGATGCCGGAGCCGGCCGGCCTGTGGCCGCGCGACCCGCCGATCCGGGCGCGCGCGACGATCCCCACGGCGTGGATCGGCCTGACCCTGCGCGAGGGGCGCAACCGTCAGGTCCGCCGCATGACCGCCGCCGTCGGCTTTCCGACCCTGCGGCTGATCCGCTGGGCGATCGGCGACTGGACGCTGGAGGGGCTGGCGTCGGGCGCGTGGCGCGAGCTGACCCTGCCGCGCCTGGGGGGACCCGGTGACCGCGGGCCGGGCGACCGCGGCACGGACGACCCGGCGCGGCGCCGCCCGCGCAGCCTCGCGCCGGGTGCCGCCCGCCGCCGGCGGTGACCGGCCGGGCGCGGGAGGGGGGCCGACCGCCCCCCTCCGTCATCCGTGCCGCCGGCCGGCGGGGGCCGGACCTCCCGCTCAGGCGTTCACGCCGCCGTCCACGGTGACGACGGACCCGGTGATCTGCCGCGCCGCGGGGCTGGCAAGGAACGCCACCGCCGCCGCGACATCCTCAGGCGTGCCAAAGCGGCCGAGCGCCGTCATGGCACGGATGCCCTCCGCCTGGTCGCCATCGGCCGGATTCATGTCGGTGTCGATCGGCCCGGGCTGCACCAGGTTCACGGTGATGTCCTGGGGGCCGAGCTCGCGAGCGAGGCCCCGCGTGAGGGCGAGCAGCGCGGACTTGCTCATCGAATACACCGTCACACCGGCGATCGGGACGCGCTCGGCCAGGCACGACCCGATCGAAACGATGCGGCCGCCCTGCTTGAAGTGCGGGATGGCCGCCCGGGAGGCCAGAACGGCCGCCCGCACGTTGACGTTCAGGAGCGAGTCGATGTCGGCCAGGCTCATCTCCACCAGCGCGCCGTGGCGGGCGATGCCGGCGTTGTTGACGAGAATGTCGAGGCCGCCGAGCCCTTCGACCGCCTCCTCGACCGAGCGCATCACGGCCGTCGCGTCGGCGCTGTCCGCCTGGATGGCCAGAGCGCGCCGGCCCTTCTCCTCGATGGCCCGCACCACCGCGGCGGCGCGATCGGCCGACCGCTCGTAGGTGATGGCCACGTCGGCCCCCCGCTCCGCCAGCGCCAGGGCGATTGCCGCACCGATGCCGCGCGAGGCGCCCGTCACCAGGGCGCGCTGTCCAACCAGCTCACTCATCGTCCACCTATTTTGTAACGATTGACACAGAAAGCGGTAGGCGCGTTGCTGGAGCGAGTCAAGTGATTTATATATCGATCGATGCAGAAGTCAGCGCCCCCATCGCCCACCCCTGGAAAGGCGACGGCCCGCGGCCGCGGACGCCCCCGCGCGTTCGACCGCGAAGCCGCCCTGGCCCAGGCGACCCGTCTGTTCTGGCTCAAGGGCTACGAGGCGACGTCGATCGCCGACCTCACCGAGGCGATGGGGATCGGCTCGCCCAGCCTGTACGCGGCGTTCGGGTCGAAGGAGGCGCTCTACGTCGAGGCCCTGCGCTATTATGGCGAGCAGTACGACGCGCTGGTGTGGTCCAGGTTCCGCGCCGCGGCGACGGCCCGCGCGGCGGTCGTGGCCCTTCTCGAGGATTCCGCCGTGGCCCTGACGGGCTGCCTCCGCGACACGCCCACCGGCTGCATGGTGACGCTGTCGGCGGTGGGCAGCCAGTGCCACTCCGAACTTGGCGAGCGCATGCGCGCGGCGCGCGCCGTCACCCTCGAGCGCCTGGAAGCGCGCCTGGACAGGGCCGTGGCCGAGGGTGAGCTTGCGGCGTCGAGCGACGTCCATGCCCTCGCCCGGTTCGTGCAGGCGGTCCAGACCGGCATGTCGATCCTGGCCCGCGACGGGGCGAGCCGGAGCGAGCTGGAAGCGGTGGCCCGGGTGGCGACGCTGCGATGGGACGCCGGCTCCCCTGACGCCGGGCCCTGACTCGAGGGGACGGCGGCGCTGTCACGCCGTCGGTTGCCGTCGCCGGGCGGGGGTGGCGCCGGCCGTGGCGTAGGGCACCGTGAAGGAGAAGGTGGCGCCCTCTCCCGGCGTGCTCTCCACCCACAGCCGGCCGTGCAGATGCTCGACGATGCGCTTGCAGATGGCCAGCCCCAGCCCGGTGCCCTGGGGCTTGTCGGTCATGGTGTCGCCGACCTGGCGGAAGCGGTCGAAGACGATGGCCTGGTGCTCCGGCGCGATGCCCGGCCCGTCGTCGGCCACGTCGACCCGCACGCCGTCCGCCTCGGGGACCACCCGCAGCGCGACCCGGCCGCCGGGCGGGGTGAACTTGGCGGCGTTCGACAGCAGGTTGACCGCCACCTGGACCAGCCGGTCGGCGTCGCCCTCCACGGCCGGGACGGTGCCGGGGATGCTCACCTCCAGCGCCACCCCCTTGTCGCGGAAGAGCTGGCCGGTGGCCGAGGCGGCCTGGTCCACCGCCGCGGCCAGGTCGACCGGGCCGATCGCCCACTCCACCTCACCGGCCTCGATCTTGGCCATGTCCAGGACCTGGTTGATCAGCCGGGTCAGGCGCTCGCTCTCCTTGATGACGGTGTTCAGGAACTCGGCGCGCTGCTCCGGCTCGATGTCGGGATGGTCGTAGAGGATCTCCGACAGGGCGCGGATCGAGGTCAGCGGCGTGCGCAGCTCATGGGTGACCGTGGAGAGGAACTCGTCCTTCAGGCGGTCGAGCTCCTTCAGGCGGTCGTTGGCCGCGCGCAGCGCCGCGGAGGTGCGTTCCAGCTCGGCGGTCTTGTGCTCGAGCTGGCGGCTGTACTCGATGACGTGGCTGGTCTCGTCGAGCATGCGCATCAGCTCGGCCAGGCTGACCTCGCCGCCCTTGACCGCCGAGGCCAGCGCCACCCGGGCCGAGGCGGCGCCGATGGCGCCGGCCAGCAGCCGCTCGGCGAAGCGCACGACCTCCGCCCCCGCCCGGCGCTGGGCGGCCAGCGACTGCTCGCTGCGCAGGGCGTACTGCTCGAACGCGGTCTCGGCGCGCTGCGGGCCGATGAAGCGGGCGACGATGCGCTTGAGGTCGCCCACCGTGGCGCTGCCGCGCCACTGGCCGGTGCCGACGAAGGCCGCGGCCGCCTCGCCCTGCTGTTCGTAGACCTCGACGAAGGCGGTCGCCTGGGCCCGCTCGCCCGGGCTCGGCCGGTCGAACAGGGACACCGCCACGTAGAGTCCGATGTTGAGCAGCATGCTCCAGAACAGCGCGTGGGTCAGCGGGTCCATGCCGTCGAGGCCGAACAGCGCGTAGGGGCGCAGCAGGGCCGCACCCCAGGGGCCGTCCTCGATGAACGAGGAGGGCAGCCAGCCCGAGCGGGCGAAGCTGGGCAGCAGCAGGGTGTACGCCCAGGTCAGGATGCCGGCGCCCAGGCCGGCCAGCGCGCCGCGCCGGGTCGCCCCGGCCCAGTAGATGCCGCCGACCAGCGGCGGCGCGAACTGGGCCACCGCGGCGAACGAGATGAGGCCGATGGCCACCAGCGCGTAGGCCGACCCGGCGAAGCGGAAATACGCGTAGCCCAGCAGCAGGATCGCCACGATGGCGACGCGGCGGATGGTGAGCAGCAGGCGCGACACGTCGGTGGAGCGTTCCAGCTCGGCGTGGCGGAAGCGCAGCAGGGCCGGCATGATCAGGTCGTTGCAGACCATGGTGGAGAGCGCGATGGTTTCCACGATGATCATGCCGGTGGCCGCCGACAGCCCGCCGATGAAGGCGACCAGGGCCAGCCAGCGCTGCTCCGCCGCCAGCGGCAACGCCACCATGAACACGTCGGGGTCGACGCTGTGGCCGGGGAAGCGCAGCAGCCCGGCCACCGCCACCGGCAGCACGAACAGGTTGATCACCAGCATGTACAGCGGGAACAGCCACAGCGCGCGGGTCAGATGGCGCTCGTCGACGTTCTCGATCACCATGACCTGGAACTGGCGCGGCAGGCACAGCACGGCGGCCATGGACAGCAGGGTCATGGTGACCCAGGTGCCGTCGCCCAGCGCCGGGGCGGCGGTGAAGAGGCGGGCGATCTCCGGATGCTCCGCGCCGCGGGCGAACAGCGAGGCGGCGCCGTCGTGCAGCCCCCACACCACCATCACCCCCACCGCCACGAAGGCCAGCAGCTTGACCAGGGACTCCATGGCGACCGCCGCCACCATGCCCTCGTGGTGCTCGGCGGCGTCGATGTGGCGGGTGCCGAAGACGATGGCGAAGGCGGCCATCACCACCGCCACGTAGAAGGCGTTGTCCAGCGCCACGGGCAGGCTGAGCCCGCCGGTCAGCCCGGTGGGGTCGGCCCCGGTCAGCACGTCGAAGCTGACCGACACGGCCTTGAGCTGGAGGGCGATGTAGGGGGTGATCCCAACCACCGCGGTGGCGGTCACCAGCCCCGCCAGGCCCTGGCTCTTGCCATAGCGCGACGCCAGGAAATCGGCGATCGAGGTGACGCGCTGGGCCTTGGCGATGCGCAGGATCTTGCGCAGCAGCAGCGGCCCGAGGATCATCAGCAGGGTCGGGCCGAGGTAGATGGGCAGGAATCCGATGCCCAGGCTGGCGGCGCGGCCGACCGAGCCGTAGAACGTCCAGGTGGTGCAGTAGACCGCCAGGGACAGCGCGTACACCGACGGCGAGGCGATGACGCTGCGCCCGGCGTCGGCCCGCCGGTCGGCCCAGTGGGCGATCGCGAACAGCCCCAGCAGATACGCGAACGACGCCGCGACGACCGGCAGCCAGCCCATGCCCGTCACCCCCCGCCGCCCCGCTCCAGGTGCAGCGCCAGCAGACCGACCGCGCCGCCCCAGACCCCGAGGATGTAGACGTACAGCAAGGGCCAGCCGAACACCGTGTCGCCGGCGCCGAAGACCCGCAGCAGCGGCGGGTTGAACAGGATGGCGCCCAGCAGGAACAGCGCGACCACCCGCTCGGCGCCGGGGCGCGCGCCGCGCCCGGCGCCGTCCGGCGGGGCACCCGGCGGCGGCCCGGCCATCAGAACGCGCGCTCCCGCTGCGCCAGTTCCACCAGCATGTTGGCGGCGCGGATGGCGTCGTCGAGGGTGCGCACGTCGCGCTCGCGCAGCATGGCGAGCATCCGCACGAACACCGCCGCGGTCACCAGGCTGTCGCCCAGCGCGGTGTGGCGGTCGACCACCTGCACGCCCAGACGCTGGGCGATGCCGTCGAGGGTGTGGTCGCCGTCGGCGCCCTGGAGCAGGCGCGACAGCAGCATGGTGTCGAGCACCGGGGTGTCGAACCGCACCCCGGCCCGGCGTTCCTTCATCTTCAGGAACTTGAGGTCGAAGGCGGCGTTGTGCGCCACCACCACGGCGCCGGCGACGAAGGCGCGGAACTGCGGCAGCACGGCCTCGATGGCGGGCTGGTCGGCCACCATGGCGTCGGTGATGCCGTGGAAGCGGATCGACTCCTCGGGGATGCGGCGGCGCGGGTTGACCAGCGCGTTGAAGGTTTCGCCGGTCAGGATGCGGCCGTTGACGATGCGCACCGCGGCGATCTGGATGATCTCGTCGCCGCCCGACGGGGACAGGCCGGTGGTCTCGGTGTCGAACACCACGTAGGGCAGGGCCTCCAGCGGCGTGCTGCCCAGGGCGCTGGTGGCGAGCGGCTGGTGCATCAGGCCGAAGTCGAAGAACTCGGCCCGCGCCGGCGCGGTGCGGTCCCGCCGCGGGTGGGCCGATGGCGGCGCCAGGGCGGGGGGCAGCGGCACGCGCAGGCGGGCGGTGCCGTCGCGGCCAGGCACCGCCTCGCACCACAGCTCGCTCCGGTGGTGCTGCAGCACGTCGCCCACCGTCAGCCCGCCCAACGCGTCGGCGACCGGCTGGTCGAGCCAGCCGTCGACGGTGGCGCTGGCAAGCGGCGCCCCCTGCCAGGCGAGGTCGACGTACACCCACTGCCCGCCGGCCTCCACCGCCAGGTCGAAGGCGCGCACGCCGGTCAGCGCGTGGACCCGCCCGATCAGGTGGTCGAACATCACGACCAGGCCGTAGCTGTCGCCGTGCAGCCACTGCGGCAGCCCGGTCGGGGTCACCGTGATGGCGTCGCGCGGGCCGACGCGGTGGCGCACCAGGTTGGCGAGGTTGGCGCTGTGCACGTCGCTCATCGGCCAGGTGCCGGTCATCACGCTGCGGTACTCGCCGGTGATGCGCTCCAGCCGGTCGGCCAGGGTGCCGGTGGCCTCCAGCAGAACCGCCTCGAAGGCGGCGCGCTCGTCGGGGCCGAGGTCGGGGTTGTCGGCCAGGGTCTCCAGAGCCGCGCGCAGGTTGGCGACGGGGCCGCGGAAGCCTTCGGTCGCCTCGCGCAGCAGGCGGTCGCGCTGGCCCAGCGCGGCCAGCTCGCGGGTCGCGTCCTCCAGGGTCAGCACGTACCCGGTGATGACCGGGCCGCTGGTCGCCGTCGGCGTTTCCCCGCCGCCGCCGCTCCCGCTGTCGCCGGTGCCGTCCTGCAGCATCACGCTCATCCGCCCGGTCAGCAGGATGCGACCGTCGGTGGTGCCGCCGACGAACTGGGCCGTCGTGCCATGGGCGTGGCCGAGGTGGCGCCCCTCGCGCACCCGTAGGGTCAGGCGCTCCAGGGTGTGGGTGACCGGCTCGGGCAGCAGCACGTGCAGCAGGTTGCGGCCGAGGCCGAGGTCGCCGGTGAGGTGCAGGAGGTCCAGCGCCGCCTGGTTGTAGAGCAGGACCTGGTGCTTGAGGTTGCACACCAGCACGCCCTCGTGCAGGTCGCGCAGGGTGGCGCCGAGGCGCGCCTTCTGCTCCTCGGCGGCGGCGGTGGACGCGGCGATGGCGCGGTCGATGTCCTGCCGGGTGGCCACCAGGCGATCGGCGAGGTCGTTGAGGGCGACCGCGATGGGGGCGAGGTCGGCGTAGCGCTCGACCGGGATGCGGGCCCCGGCGTCGCCGTGGGCCAGCACCCGCGCCTCGCCGGCCAGCGCCGTGCCGGCGCGCAGCAGGTAGCGGTCGATCACCAGCCACAGGAAGCCGAACCCGGCGATCAGCGCCAGGGTCATCGCCGAGGCGTAGGCGACCAGCGGGTTGGGCTGGGCGTCGCGCATGGCGATGGCGCCGAGCACGGCCAGCATGACCAGCAGCGCGCCGATCCCGCGCACGGCCAGGGGAATGAAGCGGCGCGACGCGATCGGCGGGCGGCCGGCGGCCGGCTGGCCGGGCGGGCCGGCGGGGGCGACTGGCGCCGCGCCCGCGCCGCCCGCCACGGACGACGGCGCGGCCGGCGCGGTCACGACGGCACTCCCTCGGTCTGCAGGTACTTGCGCACGGTGGCCACGAGGTCGCGGGTCGAGAAGGGCTTGGTCACGTAATCCGTGGCCCCCAGCGCCAACCCCTTCTGGCGCTCCACGTCGCGGCTCTTGGCCGTCAGCATGATGATCGGGACGTCCTTCCAGCGCGGATCGGCGCGCAGCGACTGGCAGACGTCGAAGCCGTCGCGCTTGGGCATCATGGCGTCGAGCAGGATCAGGTCGGGCGTGGCGGCGGCCACCGCGGCCATCGCCTCCTCCCCGTTGCGGGCGACGCGGACGTCGTATCCCGCTTTCTGGAGAAGGACTTGCAGGGACATGACGATGCTCGGCTCGTCGTCGGCCACGAGGATGGTCGGCTTCACGGCGGGTGTCCTCCGGTGCGTCGGCCCTTGCGGCCGATCATTGTTTGTTCGGGAAGGCAACACAGAACACCCATCGTACCGTTGCGGGTATCGGCAGATCAAGCGCACCCCGACTCCGGGCACGGCGGCGCGGCCGGGCCAGCAGGACGGGTGGCCAGGGGCGTGTCGGCGCGGGGGAGGCAGAGCGGGCCGCCGGGCGAGGGCCGGGCGGCCGCGGTCAGCGCAGGCTGAGGACGATGGGCTCGAGGCCGAGATCCGTCTTCAGGGTCTCGGCGATGCGGCCGGCCTCGCCGCGCGACGGGTAGCCGCCGACCCGGACCGCCGTCCAGGGCCGGTCGTCGCGCCCGGTCCAGTCCATGGCGAAGGCGCGGTAGCCGCGGTCGCTGAGCCGGCGCACCAGGGCGGTGGCGTTCTTCGCGTCGCGGAAGGTGCCGACCTGGACCACGAACCGGCCGCCCGCCACCGCCGCCGCCGGTCGGGCGCGCTGCGGCGTCGCGGCGGGGGGCGGCGGCCTGGCGGCAAGAACCGCCTGGAGGTCGCCGGCGTCCGCGTCCTCCGCCTCCATGGCTTCGCCGGCCATGGTGTCGTCGTCCATGGTGTCGTCGGCCATGATTTGCTCGGCCATGATTTGCTCGGCCGTCGCGTCGGGGGACTCGGTCGCACCGTCGTCGAACGCCTGGTCGGCCGAGGCGGGGGGGGGCGCGGCGGGCGCCGGCGCCGTGCGGGCGATCAGCGGCGGCACCAGCGGCGGCGGTTCCGACAGGCCGCCGGCCGTCCCGGCCGCGACAACCGTCGGGGCGTCGGGGGGGGCCGCCGCGGTGCGGGCGCCGCCGTCGGTGGTCCGCGGCGCGCCGTCCTCCGCCGCGGGCCGCTCCGGCGCGGCCGTGGCGGGCGCCGTCTCGACGGCCAGCATCCTGTCGGCCATCGGCATATCCGGGGCCGGCATATCCGGGGCCGGCATATCCGGGGCCGGCATATCCGGCGCCGGACGGTCGGGGCGGCTCAACAGCGGCGGCGGGGAGTCCGTCGACGCGCCGCCGCGCGGCGGGATCGCCGGCGCGGCCGCCACCACGGCGGCCGTGGGCGCGGTCGTTTCGAAGGCGTCGATGGGCGGCGCGGCGGGGGCGGCGACGGTGACGGCGTCGGGCGTGGCCGGTCCGGCGGACGGGTCGTAGGAATCCAGCAGGATCACACCGAGCCCGACACCGGCGGCGGCGAACAGGGCCACGGCGATGCGGCCGAACGGGACGCCGCGCGCCGGCTCGGCCACCTCGTCGTCGTCGTCGTCCTCGTCGGCGCTCACGCCGCGGCGGTCGCCCTTGAGATCCTCGTCGATCGCCCGCAGGAGCTGCGCGATGTCGTCGTTGCTGGCCGCCGCGCCGCCGCCGGCCTTGGCCACCGCGGGGCCGCCACCGGTGCCGGCGGCCGCGGCGCCGCGCGGCACGCGGGTGGCGCGCGGCGCCGCACCCTTGGCGGCCGAGAGGTCGTCGCCGGATGAGGCGGCGCCGGACGGGTCGGCGGTGTCCTTCCTCTTGTCCATGGTCACGGCGGGGGCTGCACCCGATCTGTCGCGGTCGGCCGTCGTCAGGGCCCGTCAGTGGGCCTGCGAACGGAACGGGACCGTTCTACCCGATTTCCGCGAGTCGCGAAACGGTCGATGCGCCGCAGGCACGTGAGAAAGCCGTGACCGGCCGTCGCTCCGCCGCCTCAGCCCTGCGCGGCCGGTTCCTCGGCGGTGGCCGGGCGGCGGCGGATGGCCGGGAGGTGCAGCAGCAGCGCGGCGCCCACGTACACCGACGAGAAGGTGCCCAGCAGGATGCCGAAGGTGAGCGCCAGGGTGAAGTTGAAGAGGGCGCTGCCGCCGAACAGCAGCAGGGGCAGGATCGCCAGCAGGGTCGAGCCGGAGGTCAGTACGGTGCGCGACAGGGTCTGGTTGACCGCCTCGTTGATGACCGAGGCCATGTCGAGCTGCTTGTGCCGGCGCATCATCTCGCGGATGCGATCGAAGACCACCACCGTGTCGTTGATGGAATAGCCGGCCAGGGTCAGCAGCGCCGCCACCGCGGTCAGGTCGAATTCGAGCTGGAACAGGGTGTAGAGGCCGAGCGTGACCAGCACGTCGTGCCCGGTGGTGATGAGCGCGGCCACGCCGAACTGCCACTCGAAGCGGAACGCGACGTAGGCGGTGATGGCCAGCACCGCCAGCACCGTGGCGACCACGCCGTCCTGCAGAAGCTCGCCGCCCACCTTGGGGCCCACCAGTTCGACCCGGCGGTACTCCCACCCTTCGCCCAGCACGCCGCGCACGGTGGTGATCGCGGCGCGGTTGGCGGCCTCGCCGCCGGCCTGCTGCTGCACGCGGATCAGGATGTCGCGGGGGCTGCCGAACTCCTGGAGCTCCACCGCGCCGAGGTCGGCGGCGGTCAGCCGCTGCCGCAGCCCGCCGACGTCGATGTCGTGGTCGGCCTTGGCCTCGATCAGGATGCCGCCGGCGAAATCGATGCCGAGGTTCAGCCCCTGAACCGCCAACGACCCCAGGGTCAGCACGAACAGCGCGATGGAGAACGCGTACGCGAGCTTGCGCTTGCCGATGAAATCGAACCGTGGGCGGTCGGGGACGAGGCGCAGCAGACGCATCGATGACTTCCTGATCGGGGGGCGGGGGCCGTCGCGCCTGGGATTAGCGGCTTTTGCCCCGCGGGGCAAGGGCGCAGGCGGCCCTCGCTGCGGCGAGCCGGGCGGCGGTGTGATTTGTCTTGAATGCAGATAGGAAATATGTGAGATCCGGTCCGGATTGAACACGATCGAAGTGCGGTTGGTTTTATATTTCACGACCGCGACCGGGGTGTTGTGAACGGACGCTTGTCGCGGCGAAGCCACCGCTCCCATAATGCGCCCGCACCCCGGCGTGGCGCGCGTGGGCGGAACGGAGCCGGAAGCGGCATGACATTCGACCAGGTTTTCGTGCTCGTTCTGCTGGCGGTGATCTTCGTGGCGTTCATCCGCGAGTGGGTGCCGCCCGACATCGTCGCCCTGACCACCACCGCGTCCCTGCTCGCCGCGGGCGTGCTCACCACCGACGAGACGCTGGAGGTGTTCTCCAACCCCGGCGTGGTCACCGTGGGAGCGATGTTCGTGCTGTCGGCGGCGCTGGAGCGCACCGGCTGCATCGAGGCGCTGGGGGACGCCGCCACCCGCTGGGTCGGGCGGACGCGCCATCTGGCGCTGCTCGGCATCGTCGGGCTGGCGGTGGCGGTGTCGGCCTTCATCAACAACACGCCGGTGGTGGTGATCCTGACCCCGGTGGCGATCCGGCTGTGCCACCACATCAAGATCGCGCCGTCGAAAATGCTGATCCCGCTGTCCTATGCGGCGATCTTCGGCGGCACCTGCTCGCTGATCGGCACCTCGACCAACCTGCTGGTGGACGGGGTGGCGCAGCGCCTGGGCCAGCCCGCGTTCGGCCTGTTCGAGATCGCGCCGCTCGGCCTGGTCATGGCGGCCCTGGGCATCAGCTATCTGCTGCTGTTCAGCGACCGCCTGCTGCCCAACCGCGAGACCGTGGCGTCGCTGATGGACGAGCTGCCGCAGCGCCAGTTCCTGACGGAGATGATCGTCCTGCCGGACGCCGCGGTGATCGGAAAGTCGCTGGAGGAGGCGAAGCTCACCAAGCTGGAGGGGGGGCGTGTCGTCGACGTGGTGCGCGGCGACGAAAGCCAGCGCCGCCAGCTACCGGCGGTGCGCCTCAAGGCCGGCGACCGTCTGGTGATCAAGACCGCGGTGGAGGGGCTGATGGGGCTGCGTGAGCGCGCCGGCATCGGCTTCGACCCCGACGACCGCTTCCAGGAGGTGGCGAGCCGGCGCACGGTGCTGGTCGAGGGCATCGTCGGCCCGCGCTCCAGCTTCGTCAACCACCGCCTGTCGGAGTTCAACCTGCGCCGGCGCTACGGCGTCTACATCATCGCCGTGCACCGCCAGGGCGAGAACCTGCGGGGCAAGTTCGAGGACGTGCGCCTGGAGGTCGGCGACACCGTGCTGCTGGAAGGGCCCACCGACGGCATCCGCCGGCTGGTCGATTCCGGCGACCTCATCAACCTCACCCAGCCCGAGCACCACCCCTTGCGCACCGACAAGGCGTGGATCGCCGTGGCCGCCGTGCTGGCCGTGGTGCTGCTCTCCTTCTTCGAGGTGATGCCCATCGCCGGGCTGGCGCTGATCGCCTCGGTCGCCGTGGTGCTGGCGGGGTGCGTGCCCCATTCCGAACTCTACAAGTCGATCGAGTGGCGCATCCTCTTCCTCATCTTCGGCATGCTGCCGCTGGGCATGGCGCTGGAGAAGAGCGGTGTGGTCGAGCTGGTGGCCACCGCGGTGATCGACCAGATCGGCCATTTCGGGCCCTGGGTGGTGCTGTCGCTGCTCTACCTGCTGGCCACCATCCTGACGGAGATCGCCAGCAACAACGCGGTCGGCGTCCTGCTGACCCCGATCGCCATCGGCATCGCCCAGCAGATGGGCGTCGATCCGCGGCCGTTCATCGTCGCGGTGATGTTCGCCGCGTCGGCCTGCTTCTCCACCCCCATCGGCTACCAGACCCACCTGTTCGTCTACGGCGCCGGCGGCTACAAGTACCTGGACTTCGTGCGCATCGGCGTGCCCCTGAACACCGCCTTCTGGATCGTCGCCAGCCTGCTGATCCCCGTGTTCTGGCCGTTCTGACGGGGGAGGAGCGGTCCCTGGCATGCACGGGCGACTTGTGGCATTGTCCGGCGCGCCCCGTGCGACCATGCGCGCCGGGGGCGGCAGGGCCAATCCGTTTTGAGAGACGTTGAAGATGACGAGCAAGGTTGCGTTGATTACCGGCGTCACCGGACAGGATGGAGCCTACCTCGCCGAGCTGCTGCTGAAGAAGGGATACAGGGTCCATGGCGTGAAGCGCCGTTCGTCCTCGTTCAACACCAGCCGGATCGAGCACCTGTATCAGGACCCCCATGACGGCGACATCCGCTTCACGCTGCATTACGGGGATCTGACCGACAGCACCAACCTGATCCGCATCGTCCAGGAGACGCAGCCGGACGAAATCTACAACCTCGGCGCCCAGAGCCACGTGCAGGTCAGTTTCGACACCCCGGAATACACCGCCAACGCCGATGCCATGGGGACCTTGCGCCTGCTCGAAGCCATCCGCATCCTCGGCATGGGCGGCAAGGTGCGGTTCTACCAGGCCTCGACCTCCGAGCTCTACGGCAAGGTCCAGGAGGTGCCGCAGCGCGAGACGACGCCGTTCTACCCGCGCAGCCCGTACGCCGTCGCCAAGCTGTACGCGTACTGGATCACGGTCAACTACCGCGAAGCGTATGGCCTGCACGCCTCCAACGGCATCCTGTTCAACCACGAGAGCCCGCTGCGCGGCGAGACCTTCGTCACCCGCAAGATCACCCGGGCCGTCGCGGCGATCGAAACCGGGCAGCAGCAGACCCTGTACCTCGGCAACCTCGACGCCAAGCGCGACTGGGGCCACGCGCGTGATTACGTGGAGGGCATGTGGCTGATGATGCAGCAGGAGCGACCGGACGACTATGTCCTGGCCACCGGCGAGACCCATTCGGTGCGGGAGTTCGTCGAGCTGGCGTTCGCGCGCGTCGGCCGGCGCATAGCGTGGCAGGGCACGGGGGTGGAGGAGAAGGGGCTGGACGCCGCCACCGGCGCGGTCCTGGTCGAGGTCGACCCCAACTACTTCCGGCCGACGGAGGTGGACCTGCTGCTGGGAGACCCGGCGAAGGCGCAGACCCAGCTGGGCTGGCGCCACCGCACCAGCTTCGAGACCCTCGTTCAGGAGATGGTCGACGCCGATCTCGCAGAATCGCGGAGGGGGGCGTGAGCGGGGCCGGCGCCGCGGCCGGCGGTCTTCCGGTGGACTTCGCCCTGCGCGGCCGGCGGGTGTGGGTCGCCGGCCATCGCGGCATGGTGGGGGCGGCCATCGTGCGGCGCCTGGCAACGGAGGACTGCACCATCCTCACCGTCGGCCGTCAGGACGTCGACCTGTGCGACCAGGCGGCCACCGGCCGGTGGATGGCGAGCGCCCGCCCGGACGTCGTCGTCGTCGCCGCCGCCAAGGTCGGCGGGATCCTCGCCAACAGCACCTGGCCGGCGGATTTCCTGTACGACAACCTGATGATCGAGGCCAACATCATCCACACGGCCGCGGCCGTGGGCGTGCAAAAGCTTCTGTTCCTCGGCTCTTCGTGCATCTATCCGAAGATGGCGCCGCAGCCGATTCCCGAGGATGCCCTGCTCACCGGTCCGCTGGAGCCGACCAACGAGTGGTACGCGCTGGCCAAGATCGCCGGGATCAAGCTGTGCGCGGCCTACCGCAAGCAGCACGGGGCCGACTTCATCTCGGCCATGCCGACCAACCTCTACGGCTTCAACGACAACTTCCATCCCCAGAACAGCCACGTCCTTCCGGCCCTGATCCATCGCCTTCACGAGGCGGTGCAGGCCGGCGCGGACGAGGTGGTGCTGTGGGGGTCGGGCACGCCGCGGCGTGAAATGCTGTTCGTGGACGATCTCGCCGACGCCTGCGTGTTTCTGCTGCGGCATTACTCCGGGGACTCCCACGTGAACGTCGGCACCGGCGAGGACGTGACGATCCTGGAGCTGGCGCAGACCGTGGCCGAGGCCGTCGGCTACACCGGGCGATTCGTCTTCGACCGGTCCAAGCCGGACGGAACGCCGCGCAAGGTGTTGGACGTCCGCCGCCTGCAGGGGCTCGGCTGGCATCACCGGGTGAGCCTGCGCGAGGGAGTCGCCGCCACCTACCGGTGGTATCTGGACAACATCCGCGAGCTGCGCGCGGAGTGACCGGGGCGGCCGGACCGGGCCGGCGCGCCGCCGGCGCTCACCCCCCGCTGACCGCGGTCATCACGAACACCTCGGCGCCCGGTTCCAGCGCGGTGTGCAGCGTCGCCCGCTCCCCGGCGACGAAGACGTTGATGTGGCGCCGCACCGCCGGCGTGCTGTCGCACAAGCGGTCGCGCATTCCCGGCCAGCGGGCGTCCAGGGCGTCCATCACGTCGGCGACGCTGGCGGCCTCGAGGTGCAGGCGGCGCGGCGCGCCGGGGAACAGCGCCACCAGGGGGGCCGGCAGGTGGATCGCCACGGGAGCGCGTGCCATCGCCTCACCCCCCGACCACCAGGGTCTCCACCGACAGGATGGCCGGCAGGTCCCGGGCCACGCAGTGCCAGCGCCCGCCCTCGTCGGCGCTGGCATAGAGGGCGCCGCCACCGGTGCCGAAATAGACCCCGGCGGGCTCCAGCCGGTCGGTCGCCATGGCCTGGCGCAGCACGCCGACAAAGGCGTTCTCCTGGGGCAGCCCGTCGCGCAGCGCCACCCAGGTCTCGCCGGCGTCGCGGGTGCGCCACACCGCGACCTTGGCGTCGGGGACGAAGCGCCCGGCGGAGTCGCCGTTCAACGGCAGCAGATAGAGGGTGTCGGGGTCGCGCGGGTGGGCGGCGGCGGGGAACCCGAAGGAGGACGGCAGCCCGGCCTCGATGCTGGTCCAGTGCAGGCCGGCGTCGTCGCTGCGGTACATGCCGCAGTGGTTCTGTTGGTAGAGCCGGTCGGGCCGCCCGGCCGCCATGGCGAGGCTGTGGACACACTGCCCGTACACCGGGTAGCGCTGGTCCTCCGGCAGGTAGTCGCAGCGCGTGCCCTGGTTGCGCGGCTCCCAGCTGGCGCCGCCGTCGGCGCTGTGGAACACCCCGGCGGTGGAGATGCCGACCCAGACGCGCTGCGGGTCGTCGGGATGCAGCAGGACGTGGTGCAGGATCAGGCCGCCGCCGCCGGGCTGCCAGTCGGCGCGCGACGGGTGGTCGCGCAGGCCGGCGAGGTGGGTCCAGGTGCGGCCGCCGTCGGTGCTGCGGAACAGCCCGGCCGGCTCGACCCCGGCGTAGAGCGCGCCATGGCCCGCGGCCAGACTCCACACCGCCTTGACCGGCGCCTCCCCTGGCGGGTAGGCCAGCCCGGCGCTGGAATGGCTCCAGCTGGCGCCGCCATCGTCGGAGCGCCAGACCGCGGGGCCGAACCACTCGTTGCCGCCGCCGGCGTAGAGGGTGCCGGTCGCCGGATCGGCGACGGCGTGGTTGATCGGCCAGGTCTCGCAGAAGGGACCGCGCAGCTCCCAGGCGCCGCGCGCCGCGTCGCCCTCGGCAATGAAGCAACCCTTCTTGGTGCCGACCAGAATGATGACCCGTTGCGCCATGCCGCCCTCCCGGCTGCCGTCCGAGTCCCGATGCTGCGGCAGCACGCCGCGGTCCGGCCACTGGACAAATAAGTTGATATCAACATTATTAGATCATGAGCGACGAACGCAACCCCCTCGTGCCCTTCGAGACCACCTTGCTGGTGCGCGACACCTGTCTGTGCCTCCACGCCCAGCGGGCGGCACGGGCGCTGGCCCGGCGCTTCGACGAGGCGTTGCGGCCGGTCGGGCTGACCAACGGCCAGTTCTCGCTGCTGATGTCGCTGAACCGGCCCCAGCCGGCGGGGCTCGGCGGCGTCGCGGCGCTGCTGGCGATGGACCGCACGACCCTGACCGCGGCGTTGAAGCCGCTGGAGCGGCGCGGCCTGATCGTGGTCTCGGTGGACCCCGCCGACCGGCGTGGCCGCCGGCTGGCCCTCACCACCGCCGGGCGGTCGCTGCTCGCCGAGGCGGTGCCCATCTGGGAGTCCACCCACGCCGAGGTGGAGGGGCTGCTGGGCACCGGCGCGGAGGGCCTGCGGGCCGCCCTCCTGGCCGTGTCCTGACGCCGGCGGCCGCCGTCAGCGCGCCGCGCAGGGGTGGCGCTCGATCCAGTGGCGGGCGATGTCGATCCGTCGGGTCACCCAGACCTTGTCGTGGGAGGCGACGTGGTCGAGGAAGCGGCCCAGCGCCGCGGCCCGGCCGGGCCGGCCGACGAGGCGGCAGTGCAGGCCGATCGACAGCATCCTCGGCCGCTCCGCCCCCTCGGCGTAGAGCACGTCGAAGCTGTCCTTGAGGTAGGCGAAGAACTGGTCGCCGCTGTTGAACCCCTGGGCCGAGGCGAAGCGCATGTCGTTGGCGTCGAGGGTGTAGGGCACGATGAGCTGCGGCCGGCCGTGCTGCTGGTCCCAGTAGGGCAGGTCGTCGGCGTAGCTGTCGGCGTTGTAGAGGAAGCCGCCCTCCTCGGCGACCAGCCGCCAGGTGTTGGGGCTGCAGCGGCCGAGGTACCAGCCCAGCGGCCGGGCGCCGGTGATCCGGGTGTGGATCTCGATGGCGCGCCGCATGTGCTCGCGCTCCACCGCCTCGGGCACGTGCTGGTAGTCGATCCAGCGCAGGCCGTGGGTGGCGATCTCCCACCCCGCCTGGGTCATGGCGGCCACCGCCTCGGGGTTGCGCTCCAGCGCCATGGCCACGCCGTAGACGGTGACCGGCAGGCCGCGCTCGATGAACAGGCGGTGCAGCCGCCAGAACCCGGCGCGCGAGCCGTACTCGTAGATCGACTCCATGTTCATGTGGCGCATGCCGGCGACGGGCTGGGCGCCGACGATCTCCGACAGGAAGGCTTCCGAGGCGGGATCGCCGTGGAGCACGCAGTTCTCCGCGCCCTCCTCGTAGTTGATCACGAACTGGACGGCGATCCGCGCCCCGCCCGGCCAGTCGGCGTGGGGCGGGGTGGCCCCGTAGCCGATCATGTCGCGTGGGTAGGCGGGGGGCGGGGCGGCCTGGCTCATGACGGGGCGGTCTCGTCCGACGGTTGATCGGGGATCTGGTGGCGCAGGATAACCGGCATCTGCGAGGCGCTGAACAGCAGAGTGAGCGGCAGGATGCCGAACACCTTGAAGTTCACCCAGTCGTCGGTGGACAGGCTGCGCCAGACCACCTCGTTGAGCGCCGCGAGCACCACGAAGAAGCAGGCCCAGCGGAAGCCGAGGATGCGCCAGCCCTCGTCGCGCAGGGCCATCACCGAGCCCAGCAGGTGCTTCAGCACGTTGCGGCGCAGGATGTGGGCCGTGAACAGCACGGTGGCGAACAGCAGGTTGACCAGCGTCGGCTTCAGCTTGATGAAGATGTCGTCGTTCAGCCACAGGGTCAGCCCGCCGAACAGCAGGACGAAGGCGCAGCCGACCACCGGCATGACCGGCACCTTGCGCTCGACGTGCCAGGAGATGGCGAGCGCCACCAGGGTGGCGACCATGAAGACGGCGGTGCCGGTCATGATGCCGAAGCGGGCGTTGGCGAAGAAGAAGGCGGCGAGGGGGCCGGCTTCGACCAGGAGGCGGACGAACGGATTCATGCCCTCTCACATAGCCCGTCGCGGCCCGCGCGAAAAGGGTGGAGCGACGGCCGGGTCAGAACAGCACAGACAGGCGCACCGATCCGTAGGCGGCGATGCCGTCCTGCTCGGCGAACTCCGGCGTCGTGACGCTGTGGGCGTAGGAGAGCGCGACCCGGTTCCAGCGCGCCGTGACGCCGACCTGGGCGCTGCCCACCAGGGGCGTGCGGTCGACGCTGTGGCTGGAGCGGAAGGTGTTGCCGTCGAGGAAGATGTTGCGCGCCACCGCGCGCGCCTCCGCCGACGCGTAGACGTACCACGAGAAGCTGGCCGGCCGGTCGGCGTCCTGGAAGGGGATGGAGGCGGTGGGGCGGGTCACCAGCGCCCCCACCGGCGGCCCCATGTTCTGCCCCAGCCGCACCGTCAGCCCGGCCCCGGCGAAGGTCAGCACGTTGCCCAGCGACCCCGCGGCGTGGGGCGACAGATCCACCGCCAGGGGACCGAACGGCACCGGGGTGCCGCGCCAGACGTGCTCGTAGCTGAGGATGATGCCCGGCTCGTTCTCCAGCTGGTGGTGCCAGCCCTTGGGGTCGTTGGCGCCGGGAACGATGCTGTGGACGAACTTCTGGGTTGGCTCGGCCAGCGAGGCCGGGCCGACGATGCCGAGGTCGAGGTCGAAGCGGTCGACCGCGCTCTCGGTGGTCTGCAGCAGCGACAGCCGGCCGTAGAGCCAGCCGGCGTAGGGGCGGTCGTCGAGGATCAGGTCGCGCCGGGTGGTGTCCTCGGGGGTGTACATGTTCTGGCCCAGGGCGAAGCCGTAGCGCCGGGCCGCCGTCTCCCCCGGGGCGGTCAGCCGGTCGGCCAGCCAGTCCAGCGCCCCCAGCGACGGCTTCTCGTCCGACAGGTAGTAGAACTGGACACCGTTCGTGTAGTAGCGATCGGTGTTGGAGAACAGGTCGTTGTCCAGCCAGAAGCCGAACACCTCCTGGCCCGCCGCCGGGGCGGCCCCGCCCATCGTCACCACGAGTCCGAGCGTCGCCGCCAGCCGCCGCACCGCCGTCGTCCCGGCCATCCCCGCCGCCATCCCCGTCTTCTCCCGTCCCGTTCCATCAGCACTGCGAGATGGTGGGCGGGGCGGGCGGATGCAAACCGACGAATGTCCTAGCGGCGGAACGGACGACGCCACGGCACCCCTGGCCGAACGGTCTGGCCGGTCGGCCGGGAGCAGGGCCTCGCCGGCCGTCGAAGACGCATCGACAAGCGCCGCGAACCGTGATTCGATGGCGGCATCGGACCTCCGGGCCTGTCCCGGGGCCCGTTCGGGACCCGTCGCCGGGGGGCGCGGGGCCGTGCGATCGGGGGGCGTCGTCATGCTGTTGTTGCAGGCCTACAGCGAGCACGAGCGGGAGCTGATGCGCTACCTGTCGCGGCGCCTGGGCTCCGCCACGCTGGCCGCCGACATCGCCCACGACCTGTACCTGAAGCTGTGCGGCGTCAAGGACCACCCGGACATCCGCGACCGCAAGGCCTACCTGTTCAAGCTGGCGGCCAACCTCGCCACCGATCACGTGCGGGCGGAGCGGCGGCGCCGGGAGATCCTGTCCGACATCAACGGCCTGGTGTGGCTGCAGAGCGAGGAGCTGACGCCGGAGCGGCACATGGCGGCGCGCGCCGAGCTGCGCGCCATGGAGGAGGTGATCGCGGCGCTGCCCGAGCGGTGCCGCCAGGTGTTCCATCTCTGCCGCTACGAGGGCCGGTCCCAGGCCGAGGTGGCGGCGGAGCTGGGCATCGGCGTCACCACCGTCTATTCGGACATGAAGGTGGTGATGACCGCCCTGCTCAAGGCGCGGCGGAGCTTCCGGGCCAGCCGCGGCCAGGGGGAGACCTGAGTGTCCATGCCCCATGTCCAGGGCGGCGGGTCCGACGGGTCCGACGGTGTCGACGACGCGGCGCAGGACTGGTTCCTGCGCCTGGCGTCGGGCGCGGCCTCCGACGCGGACCGGCGCGGCTTCGCTCGGTGGATCGCCGAGGACACCCGCCACCAGGCCGCCTACGCCGAGCTGGAGGCGCTGTGGAGCGTTGTCGCCCCGCTGGACGGCGCCTTCGCCCCGCACGGGCGGCCCGCCGCGGCGGCGCGGGACGCCCGCGCCGTGGGCTGCGGCGGGCGACCGGCCGGGAACCGCCGGCGGCGGATGGCGCTGGCGGGGGGGCTGGCCGCGGCCGCCCTGGCGCTCCTGGTGACGACGGGCGTGGTCCAGCCGGCGCTGCTGCTGGCCGACCACCGCAGCGGCGTCGGCCATCGCACGGTGGTGACGCTGCCGGACGGCACGGTGGCCCACCTCAACACCGACACCGCCATCGACGTCACCTATTCCGCCGGGTTCCGGCGGGTCCGGCTGGTGCGCGGGGAGGCGTATTTCGAGGTCCGCAAGGACCCCTCGCGCCCCTTCGAGGTGGCCGCCGAGGGCGGCCGGACCACCGCGGTGGGAACCGCCTTCGTGGTGCGCGACGCGGGCGTCGCGGCGGTCGTGACCGTCACCGAGGGCGCGGTGCGGGTGGACTCCCCCGGCGACGCACCGGCCGGGCCGGGCGTCGTCGTCAGCGCCGGCCAGCAGGTCCGGTACGGCGCGGGCGCCCGGCCCGGCACCGTGCGCGCCCTCGACACGGCCCTGGAGACGGCGTGGCTGCGCGGCCAGATCCTGATCCGCCAGAGGTCGCTGCCCGATGCCCTGGCCGAGATCGGCCGCTACCACCCCGGCCGCATCGTTCTGCTGCACGACGGCGCCGACCTCCAGCCGGTCACCGCCCGGCTGGCGCTGGACGACCTGGACGGCGGCATCGACGCCCTGGCCGCCACCCACGGCCTGTCGGTCACCCGCCTGACCCCGTATCTGGTGGTCCTGCGGTAAAACTCGCCCCTCGTAAAAAAACTCCACCGGTGTGCCCTACCTCGTTCGGTCTAAAGAGGAAGGCGCGATTGCGAGTAAGTTGCATTAGCGCCCGCCATGGATCGCAGCGAGGAGAGTGAGCATGTGGATTGGGGGCAAGGGGGCGCATGGGGGGCGCCTGGCCGGTGTCGGGCTGATGGTGGTGACGGCGGCGGCCCTGTCGCCGCCGGCGCCGGCCGCGGCCGCGGCGCCGGGCCAGCAGGTGGCGCAGTCGGCCGAGGTGCGCTCCTTCGACATCCCGCCGCAAAGCCTGGGGTCCGCGCTGGACCGCTTCGCCGACCAGAGCGGGCTGGCCTTCGCCTTCAAGAGCGAGGACGTGGCCGGTCGCACCTCCCCCGGCGTCGTCGGCGCCTATGCCGTGGACGGCGCGTTGCAGCGCCTGCTGGCCGGCAGCGGCCTGAGCTGGCGCTTCACCAACCCCCGCAACGTCGTCCTGGAGGCCTCGGCCGGCGGCGCCATGACCCTGGACCCGGTCACGGTCGAAGGGGCGCGGTCCGCCGACGTCGACCGCCCGGTCGGGCCGGACCTGTCGATCGTCGCCCGGCGCTCGGCCGCCGGCACCAAGACCGACACCGACATCCTGGACGTGCCCGCCTCCGTCTCGGTGGTGACGCAGAGGGAACTGGAGCGGCGCAACGTCCACGATCTGCAGCAGGCCCTGTCCTACACCTCCGGCGTCGTGGTGGACGGCTACGGCTCCGACGACCGCTACGACTACTTCGCCATCCGCGGCTTCCAGCAGCTGACCCTGGGCACCTACCGGGACGGCCTGGCGATGCGCGTCGCCGGCTGGACCACCAGCCGGCTGGAGCCCTACGGGCTGCAGCGGGTCGAGGTCCTGAAGGGCTCGACCTCCACCCTGTTCGGCCTCAACGGGCCGGGCGGGCTGGTCAACTCGATCACCAAGCGGCCGCTGTCCGAGCGCCACGGCGAGGTCTACTCCACCGTCGGCGCCGACCACATCGAGGCGGGGACCGATTTCGGCGGACCGATCGACGACCAGGGGATCTGGAGCTACCGGCTCACCGCCATGACCCAGGACGGCGCCTATGACGGCGACGAGTCGAACGACGACCGGATCTACATCGCGCCGGCCCTCACCGCCCGGCTGCCCGGCGGCGGCTCGCTGACCCTGCTGACCGACTACAGCAAGCGCGAGGGCAACGCCGGCTACGGCTACCCCCAGGGCGTCGACGTCAGCCACGAGGCCTTCCTGGGCGAGCCGGACTTCAACAAGTTCGACACCGAGCAGGTCGATGTCGGCTACCAGCTCGACCTGCCGATCAACGATGGGCTGTCGTTCCGCCAGAGCGCCCGCTACACCCATCTGACGCTCGACTACGAGCAGGTCTACCCCTCCTCGGCCGACCCCGCCGCCCCCCGCACCGCCTTCGCCGTCGACGGCACGGTGAACCGCTTCTCCATCGACAACCAGCTCCAGTACGACCGCCGCTGGGGGCGGGTCGACACCAAGACCCTGGTCGGCGTCGACTACTCCTACGACAAGAACGAGGAGGTCGCGCTGTACGGCATCGCCAGCGGCATCGGCTTCCAGAACCCGGCCTATTGCGGCCGGGGCTGCATCACGCTGGGCCCCTGGGTGAACTGGGCGCCCGTGCAGAACGCGCTGGGCCTCTACCTGCAGGAGCAGATCACCCTGGACGAGCGGTGGATCCTCACCCTCGGCGGCCGCTACGACAACGTCCGGACCAAGGTCGACTATCCCGACCTGGGGACCACCGACGACGGCACCGACGTCGCCTTCACCAAGCGCGCCGGCCTGACCTACAAGGCGACGGACGAGCTGTCGCTCTACGCCAACTATTCGGAGTCGTTCCAGCCCCTGGTGGCCCAGACCTTCAACGGCTACAGCGTCGAGGGCTCCCTCGAGCCCCAGGAGGGCACCCAGTACGAGGTCGGCGTGAAGTACCGGCCGCGGGGCGTCGACGCCCTGGTCACCCTGGCGCTGTTCGACCTCACCCAGACCAACGTCCCCGTCAACGTCAGCCCGGTCGTGCAGAGCCAGATCGGCGAGATCCTGGTGCGGGGCGTCGAGCTGGAAGGCAAGATGGCGTTGGACGACCGCGTCAACCTGACCCTGTCCTACGCCTACTGGGACGCCGAGACGACGGAGGACGGGATCGCCGGCAACGTCGGCAAGCGGCCGGCCCAGACGCCTGAGCACATGGCGTCGGCCTGGCTGGACTACACCCTGCCCGGGGCCGGCGCCCGCGGCGACCTCACCGCGGGGCTCGGCGTGCGCTTCGTCGGCTCGAGCTTCGGCGATCCGGCGAACACCGTGACGGTCGACTCCCACACCGTGTTCGACGCGGGCCTGGAATACCGGATCACCGACTCCGTCAGCGCCGCCGTCAACGCCACCAACCTGTTCGACATGTCCTATGTGTCGACCAACTACTACGGCACCGTCTACTACGGTGACCGGCGGAAGGTGCTGGCCACGCTGAAGTACACCTGGTGAGGCCCGGCCGGCGCGGCCCCGGGGGACGGGGCGCGCCGGCGCCAGGGGGGTGCGCGGCTACTGGAACGCCACCTCGGCGAAGCTGCGCAGCTTGCGGGAATGCAGGGTCTCCAGCCCGTTCTCGTGCAGCAGCTCCATGGCCAGCACGCCGATCTTGAGGTGCTGGTCGACCCGCTCGCGGTAGAAATGGTCGGCCATGCCCGGCAGCTTGAGCTCGCCGTGCAGCGGCTTGTCGGAGACGCACAGCAGGGTGCCGTAGGGCACCCGGAAGCGGAAGCCGTTGGCGGCGATGGTGGCGGATTCCATGTCGAGCGCGATGGCCCGGCTCTGGCTGAAGCGCTGCACCGGCTCGCGGTGGTCGCGCAGCTCCCAGTTGCGGTTGTCGATGGTCGCCACGGTGCCGGTGCGCATCAGGCTCTTCAGGGCGTAGCCGGACAGGCCGGTGATCCGCTCCACCGCCGTCTCCAGGGCGCGCTGCACCTCGGCCAGGGCCGGCACCGGCACCCAGGTCGGCAGGTCGGCGTCCAGCACATGGTCGTCGCGCACGTAGCCGTGGGCCAGCACGTAGTCGCCGAGGCGCTGGGTGGAGCGCAGGCCGGCGCAGTGCCCCAGCATGATCCAGGCGTGCGGGCGCAGCACGGCGATGTGGTCGGTGATGGTCTTGGCGTTGGACGGGCCGACGCCGATGTTGACCAGGGTGATGCCGTTCCCGTCGGGCCGCGTCAGGTGGTAGGCCGGCATCTGCGGCAGGCGCAGCCGGCGGGTCAGCGTCACCTCGTCGGGCTCGGCGTCGGGCACCAGGTTGCGGTTGAGGGTGACGATGTCCGAGGGCTCGACGAAGCGGTCGTACTGGCGCCGGTAGGCCGCCTGCTCCGGGTCGTCGGTGGGCGCCATGATGCCGTGCGCCAGCTTGATGAACTCGTCGACGTAGAACTGGTAGTTGGTGAACAGCACGAAGTTCTGGAAATGCGCGGGCGACGTCGCCGTGTAGTGCTTCAGCCGGTGCAGCGAGTAGTCGACGCGCGGCCCGGTGAACAGCGCCAGCGGGCGCGGGGCGTCGGCCTCGCAGGTGCCGTTGACGATGGTGTCGTCCATGCGCGCCAGGTCGGGCAGGTCGAACAGGTCGGGCAGGCGCATCAGCCGCTCGCGGGTCAGGTCGCCCTCGACGTAGAGGCCGCCGGGAAAGGCGAAGTGGATGGGGATCGTCTCCTCGCTCACGCCGACCTCGAGCGGCACGCCGTGGTTCTTCAGGAGCAGGCGGAACTGCTCCCGGTAATAGCCGGCGAACAGGTCGGGCCGGGTCAGCGTCGAGGTGTGCACCCCCGGCCCCTCGACGAAGCCGTAGGACAACCGGGTGTCGACGGCCGCGACGGTGTCGGTCGTCAAGGTGACGTAGGGATAGCCGGCGCGCACCCGCGCCGGCACGTCCTCGCCGCGCGTGAAGGCGGTGAAGCGGGCGCGCAGCCACGCGGTGTTGCGGTCCCAGATGGCCTGCACCTGGGCCAGCGCCGCGTCGGGGTCGTCGAACGCCCCCATCGGCCCGGGCGGCAGCGGCCCGGGCGGCAGCGGGCCGGGGGAACGGGGATCGGCAGAGGGGGACGGGGAGGGGGACGGGGAGGCGTCGGTCATGGCGGGTCCGTTGGCTGGCGGGGCCGTGGCCCCCACCATGGCGCGGCGGCGCCCGCCCTGGAAGAGGGAAGCGGCCGGCGCAGCCCTGCCGGCCGCCGCGCGGTGTCCATTGGTTCGACCCCCGAACCTTATCCTTTACGCGGGCGGGGCTTTGGCGTCATGCTTCCGGACAAGGCCCCGAAGGGCCACGGACACCCGTTCCGAGGGAGGATCTTCCAACATGAGCTGTACCATCACCCTGACGGTCAACGGCAAGGCGGTGACGCGGGAGGTCGAGGAGCGCACGCTGCTCGTCCACTTCCTGCGCGAGCACCTCGGCCTCACCGGCACCCATGTGGGCTGCGACACCAGCCAGTGCGGCGGCTGCGTCGTCCACCTCGACGGCGCCTCGGTCAAATCCTGCACCATGCTGGCGGTCCAGGCCGACGGCAGCCACGTCACCACCATCGAGGGGCTGGCGGCCGCCGACGGCACGCTGCACCCGATGCAGGAGGCGTTCCGCGAGCACCACGGCCTGCAATGCGGGTTCTGTACCCCCGGCATGGTGATGAGCGCGGTCGATCTGGCGACGACCAAGCCCGGCCTCACCGAGTCGGACGTCCGCGAGGGGCTGGAGGGCAACATCTGCCGCTGCACCGGCTACCACAACATCGTCAAGGCGGTGCTGAGCGGCGCCGAGGCGATGCGGGGCGGCACCGGCGCCGGCGCGATGGCGGCGGAATAAGAACAATCGGCTTCATGGGAGGAGTTGTGCGATGGCGAACCCCAGCGGCATCGGCGCGCCCGTGCGCCGGCGCGAGGACAAGCGGTTCCTGACCGGCCGCGGCACCTACACCGAGGACATCAAGCGGCCGGACCAGACCCAGGCCTGCATTCTCCGCTCGCCCCACGCCCACGCCCGCATCAGTGCCATCGACACGGCGGCGGCGGCGGCGGCGCCCGGGGTGGTCGCGGTGTTCACCGGCGCCGACATGGCCGCCGACGGCGTCAACGGCCTGCCTTGCGGCTGGCTGATCCACAACAAGGACGGCTCCCCCATGAAGGAGCCGCCGCACTTCCCGATCGCCCGCGACAAGGTGCGCCACGTCGGCGACGCGGTCGCCGTGGTGATCGCCGAGACCGCCGCCCAGGCCAAGGACGCGGCCGAGCTGGTGGAGGTCGACTACGAGGAGCTGCCGGCCGTGGCCTCGCTGCGCGCCGCGCTCGACGCCGGGGCGGCCGCGGTCCACGACGAGGTGGCGGACAACGTCTGCTACGACTGGCACCTGGGCGACGCCGCCGCGGTCGACGCGGCCTTCGCCCAGGCGGCCCACGTCACCCGGCTGGACCTGGTCAACAACCGCCTCGTGCCCAACGCCATGGAGCCGCGCGCGGCGCTCGGCGAGTACGACGCGGCGACCGGCGAGCACACGCTGACCACCACCTCCCAGAACCCGCACGTCATCCGCCTGCTGATGGGCGCCTTCGTGCTGGGCATCCCCGAGCACAAGCTGCGGGTGGTGGCGCCGGACGTGGGCGGCGGCTTCGGTTCCAAGATCTTCCACTACGGCGAAGAGGCCATCGTCACCTGGGCGGCCAGGAAGGTGGGGCGCCCGGTCAAGTGGACGGCCGAGCGTTCGGAGAGCTTCCTCACCGACGCCCACGGCCGCGACCACCTCTCCCACGCCGAGCTGGCGCTGGACAAGGACGGCCATTTCCTGGCCCTGCGGGTCGCCACCGTGGCCAACATGGGGGCCTACCTCTCCACCTTCGCCACCTCGATCCCGACCTATCTCTACGCCACCCTGCTGGCCGGCCAGTACAAGACCCCGGCGATCTACGCCGAGGTCAAGGCGATGTTCACCAACACCGCGCCGGTCGACGCCTACCGCGGCGCCGGCCGGCCGGAGGCCTGCTACCTGATCGAGCGGCTGGTGGACACGGCGGCGCGCGAGATGGGCATCGACCGCACCGAGATCCGCCGCCGCAACTTCGTGCCCAAGGAGGCCATGCCCTACGCCACCCCGGTGGCGCTGGAGTACGACACCGGCGACTTCGCCAAGAACCTCGACCTGGCGCTGCCGATCGTCGACTACGCCGGCTTCCCCGCCCGCAAGGCCGAGGCCAAGGCGCGCGGCAAGCTGCGCGGCATCGGCTTCGCCACCTACATCGAGGCGTGCGGCATCGCGCCGTCCAACATCGCCGGGGCGCTCGGCGCCCGGGCCGGCCTCTACGAATCGGCGGAGGTGCGCTTCCACCCCACCGGCTCGGTGTCGGTGTTCACCGGCTCGCACAGCCACGGGCAGGGGCACGAGACCACCTTCGCCCAGTTGGTGGCCGAGCGCTTCGGCATCCCCATCGAGAACGTCGACATCATCCACGGCGACACCGCCAAGGTGCCCTTCGGCATGGGCACCTACGGCTCGCGCTCGCTGGCGGTCGGCGGCTCGGCCCTGGTCAAGGCCATGGACAAGGTGGAGCGCAAGGCGCGGAAGATCGCCGCCCACCTGATGGAGGCGGCGGAGGCCGACATCGAGGTCACGGACGGCCGCTTCAGCGTCGCCGGCACCGACAAGAGCCTGGGCATCGCCGACATCTCGCTGGCCGCCTACATCCCCCACAACTTCCCCCTGGACGAGCTGGAGCCGGGGCTGGACGAGCAGGCCTTCTACGACCCCAAGAACTTCACCTATCCCAACGGCTGCCACGTCTGCGAGGTGGAGATCGACCCCGAGACCGGCGTCGCCAAGGTGGTGGCGTTCACCGCGGTGGACGATTTCGGCCGGGTCATCAACCCGCTGATCGTCGAGGGGCAGGTGCACGGCGGCATCGTCCAGGGCATCGGCCAGGCGCTCTACGAGAACTGCGTCTACGACGAGGAGGGGCAGCTGCTGACCGGCTCCTACATGGACTACTGCATGCCGCGGGCCGACGACGTGCCGTCCTTCACCGTCAGCTACCACGAGGACCAGCCCTGCACCCACAATCCGTTGGGGGTGAAGGGCTGCGGCGAGGCCGGCACCATCGGCGCCTCGGCCGCGGTGATGAACGCGGTGGTCGACGCCCTGGCCGAGCTCGGGGTGACCCACATGGAGATGCCCGCCACGCCGGAAAAGGTGTGGCGGGCCATCAACGCGCAGCAGCCCGCCCTGGCGGCGGAGTGAGGGAGGACCGACCATGTACGCCTTCGAGTACCGCCGCCCCGCCTCCCTGGCCGACGCCGTCGCCCGCCTCGCCGACGCCGAGGAGGCCCGCCCCCTGTCGGGCGGCATGACCCTGCTGCCCACCCTCAAGCAGCGCCTGGCCCAGCCGAGCGAGCTGGTCGACCTCTCCGCCGTGCCCGAGCTGAAAGGGGTGCGGGAGGAGGCCGGCGCCGTGCGGATCGGCGCCTTCACCCGCCACGTGGAGGTCGCCACCAGCGACCTCGTGCGGGCGCGCATCCCGGCGCTGGCCACCCTGGCCGAGAGCATCGGCGACCGCCAGGTGCGCAACCGCGGCACGCTGGGCGGCTCCGTCGCCAACGCCGACCCCGCGGCCGACTACCCCGCCGCGGTGCTGGGGCTGGGGGCCACGGTGGTGACCGACCGGCGGGAGGTGGCCGGCGACGCCTTCTTCACCGCCCTGTTCGAGACGGCGCTGGCGCCGGGTGAGCTGGTCGCCGCGGTGCGCTTCCCGGTGCCCGACGCGGCGGGCTACGCCAAGTTCCGCCACCCCGCCAGCCGCTACGCCCTGGTCGGCGTGTTCGTCGCCCGGATCGGCGGCGGGGTGCGGGTCGCCGTCACCGGCGCCGGCCCCTGCGTGTTCCGGGTTCCGGCCATGGAGGCGGCGTTGGCCGCCGACTTCCGCCCCGAGGCGCTGGCCGGCATCGCCATCGAGGCCGACGGCCTCAACGGCGACATCCACGCCAGCCCCGAGTACCGCGCCCACCTCGTCACCGTCATGGCCAAGCGCGCCGTGGCGGCGTGCGGCTGACGCCGGCGCCCCCCTCTCCCGCGCGCCGTCGCGGGTGAGGGGGGCGACCCCTTTGCCTTTGTCCCGCCCGCGGTTACCCTTGCCCGATGCCCACACCCATCCCCACCTCCGTCGACGCCACCCTGGACCTGCTGGCCCGCGGCGACTACGTCGGCGACCGGGCGCTGGCCACCGCGCTCTACCTCGCCCTCAAGCTGAAGCGGCCGCTCTTCCTGGAGGGCGAGGCCGGGGTCGGCAAGACCGAGATCGCCAAGGTCCTGTCGGCCACGCTGGGCCGCCGCCTGGTGCGTCTGCAATGCTATGAGGGGCTGGACGTCGCGGCCGCCGTCTACGAGTGGAACTACGCCCGGCAGATGATGGAGATCCGCCTCGCCGAGGCGGCCGGCGACCGCGACCGCGACGCGCTCGCCGCCAACCTCTTCTCCGAGGCCTTCCTCATCAAGCGGCCGCTGCTCCAGGCGCTGGAGCCGGACCCGGGCGGCGCCCCGGTGCTGCTGATCGACGAGCTGGACCGCACCGACGAGCCGTTCGAGGCGTTCCTCCTGGAGATCCTGTCGGACTTCCAGGTGACCATCCCCGAGTACGGCACGATCAGGGCGCCGGAGCCGCCGGTGGTGATCGTCACCTCCAACCGCACCCGGGAGATCCACGACGCCCTGAAGCGGCGCTGCTTCTACCACTGGGTCGACTACCCCGGCGCCGAGCGCGAGCGGGAGATCCTGCGGGTCAAGGCGCCGGGCGCGGAGGCGCGGCTGGCCGCCCAGGTCGTCGGCTTCGTGCAGCGGCTGCGCGCCATGGACCTCTACAAGGCGCCCGGAGTCGCGGAGACCCTGGACTGGGCCCAGGCGCTGGTGGAGCTGAACCAGCTCGAGCTCGACCCGGCGACCATCAACGACACCCTGGGCACCTTGCTGAAGTACCAGGACGACATCGCCCGCATCCAGGGCAGCGAGGCGGCCCGCCTGCTGGCCCAGGTGAAGACCGAGCTGGCGGCCGGCCGCGCCCCATGAGCGCGTCGACCTCCCCGGTCGGCGACACCCGGCTCGTCGCCAACCTCATGCACTTCGCGCGCGCCCTGCGCGTGGCCGGCCTGCCGGTCGGGCCGGGCCGGGTGCTGCAGGCGGTGGAGGCGCTGGAGGCGGTGGGGGTCGGCAACCGGCGCGACGTCTACTGGGCGCTGCACGCGGTGTTCGTCAACCGGCGCGACCAGCGTCCGCTGTTCGACCAGGCGTTCCACGTGTTCTGGCGCAACCCCGACCTGCTCAAGCGCATGATGGGCATGATGCTGCCCGGCCTGCGCGCGGTGCCGATGGACGACCGCAAGGCGCTGGCCCGCCGCCTGGCCGAGGCGCTCAAGGGCCCCGGGGGCGACGACGAGGAGCCCCTGCCGGAAACCACCGAGGTGGAGCTGGAGGCGGCGCTCACCGTCTCCGACCGGGAGCTGTTGCAGGGCAAGGATTTCGAGAAGATGTCCGGCGAGGAGCTGGCCGAGGCCAAGCGCCTGCTGGCCCGCCTCGCCCTGCCGCTGGCCGCCGCGACGACGCGCCGCCACCGCCCCGACCCGCGCGGTCCCCGGGTCGACCCCCGGGCCACCCTGCGGCGCATGCTGCGCAGCGGCGGCGACGTGGCGGAGCTGGCGCGGTCGCGCCGGCGCAGCCGGCCGCCGCCGCTGGTGGCGCTGTGCGACATCTCCGGCTCCATGGGCCGCTACTCGCGCATGCTGCTGCATTTCCTGCACGCCGTGACCAACGACCGCGACCGCGTGCACAGCTTCGTCTTCGGCACCCGGCTGACCCACATCACCCGGCACCTGCGCCAGCGCGACGTCGACGTGGCACTGGACGCCGTGTCGGCCAGCGTGCCCGACTGGTCCGGCGGCACCCGCATCGGCGCCACCCTGCACGAGTTCAACCGGGTCTGGGCGCGCCGGGTGCTGGGGCAGGGGGCGGTGGTGCTGCTGATCACCGACGGCTTGGACCGCGACGCCGGGGAGGGGCTGGCGGCGGAGGCCGAGCGCCTGCACAAGAGCTGCCGCCGCCTGGTCTGGCTGAACCCGCTGCTGCGCTGGGAGGGCTTCGCGCCAAAGGCCTCAGGCGTGCGGGCGCTGATGCCCCACGTCGACGAGTTCCGCCCGGTGCACAACCTCACCAGCCTGGCCGACCTCGCGAAGGCGCTGGAGCGGCCGCCGCGGCGGCGGCGCGGAGTAGAGTTCTAGCCCGAATCAGTGATGAGGGTATGCCGGAGCGCACGTTTTGGGCGAGCTGAGCTGTGGCGCCTTGGGGCGCCTTGGGGTGCGTTGTCGCGGGTTTGTTGATTGCGGGGACGGGCTCGATCGGGGGCGCACGGCCCTTCGGCTACGGCGGGATCTTTGCGGCGCGCTCGGCCAGCAAGGCCATGCTTGATCAAGGCGACGCGGATGGTGTCGAACTGGGCGTCACGCCAGCACGACGTCTTGGGCGCGAGGGGCGTCTTGCCGGGGCGCAGGATGACGGCGACCGGCTTGCCGGTGGTGGCCTCGTCGATGTGCATGGGCAGGAAGCCGTGCCCGTCGTCATGGGCGTTGAACAGCGAGAGCCGCTGGGGGCCGTGGATGCGCTCCTCGGTGTCCTCGCTGTCGAGCACGACGCGCCACGGCACGGCCGCGAAGCTGTCGCAGAACAGGCCCACCATGGCCGCCATCATGCGCTTGAGCGCCACCCCGCAGGTTCTCCAGGCGTGTCATAAACCCGGCAGAATACCGGCACCTTCCGCCATGGCGGGCGCGAACTCCGTTGATCCGTGGCGGCTTTGTTTCAGCACCAAAACCATACACGATGTCAGCGGCTTATGCCGCGCCCGCCACCCTCAATCCCGCGCCTGATGAATTGTTCGGGCTGGTTCCTTTTCATCCAGTGGCGCCGTGTTCTCATCGGCCATTGTAAAAATCTTATAAGAAGTCATTTAGTCTCATGCTGGCTCATGCCAGCAACTGAGCCGGCACGCCAAGCGCGGGTCCCGCTTCGGCAAGCCGTTGGTCCAGCGTATACAATGTGGCTCCATGTTCCGACGCGACGGCAAGATGCAGCGCATCTCCGGCGCGGAGCCCTAAGGTGTGTTGATCGGCAAACCTCGCCGCCGTCCGAAACTGCCCGCCCGAGAGGTTCAGTACAGTGAAGCTCTCGGCGACGAGCTTGTTGAACATGGCAAGCGCGGCTGCGCGCTGTTCTAGGCTGATCTGCCCGGTCCGCAGCTTGATCGCCATGGCCGAGGAGATCTCGGTAATGGTCCAATCACTGATAAGAAGCTGCGCCGGGTTCTGCTCGGCCAACCATGCCTGAACACGCGCCGTCATTGCTTCGTTGGCGAGCGCGGCGACGATCAGTGACGTGTCGAGATAGAGCATCAGTAGCGATCGCCATCCCGCATCGACCGGACGAGATCGGCGGCGCTCTGAGACTGGGGCGGCATCGCAGCTGTCAACGATTGAAGCAGTGCTGCGTCGATCGGCTTGCGCGGCTTGGCCACGGCGGTCAGCCGAGCGACCGGCTTGCCGCGGCGGGTGATATCGATTGAATCGCCCGCCTCGACCCGGTCGACCAACTCGCTCAAATGAGCCTTGGCATCTGCCAGATTGATCACTTTCATCTCACGCTCCTGACCATATAGATGGTCATATGGCGCATCGAGCTTACGAACGCCAGCCCGAATCAGTCATGAGGGTATGCCGGAGCGCACGTTTTGGGCGAGCTGAGCTGTCGCGCCTTGGGGCGCCTTCTCGCGGGTTTGTTGGTTGCGGGAACGGGCGCGATCTGGGGCACCGCCCCTTCGGCTGCGGCGGGATATCAGCAGCGCCCGGAAGCGGATCATCTCCGCGATCCCGTGCCGGATGCGCTCGGGATCGCGCGGGTCCTCGATGCACGGCGCCAGGCGTTCGCTGACGCCGAGCCGCCGGTCGGCCTCCGCAAGGAGCAGCACGCCGGCATCCGACGTGAGGTGGCCGCCGTCGCAGGTGGCGTGGACCGGCTTGCCACCAACAGGTGACGAACCCGGCAGAATCCCGGTGCCTTCCGCCATGGCGGGCGCCAACTCCGTTGATCCGTAGTGGCTTTGTTTCAGCACCAAAACCATACACGATTTCAGCAGCTTATGTCGCGCCCGCCACCCTCAAGCTCGCGCCTGACGAATTATTCGCGCTGGAGCGCGCCTAGCGCGTCTCCAGCCCCATCAGCGACTGGGCGAACTGGTCGGCGTCGAAGGGGCTCAGGTCCTCGACCCCCTCGCCGACGCCGATGGCGTGGACCGGCAGCGCGAACCTCTCCGCCAGCGCCACCAGCACGCCGCCCCGGGCCGAGCCGTCCAGCTTGGTCAGGATCAGCCCGCCGACCGAGACCATGTCGCGGAACACCTCGACCTGGTTGTGGGCGTTCTGGCCGGTGGTCGCGTCCAGCGTCAGCAGGGTGGAGTGGGGGGCGGTGTCGTCCAGCTTCTTGATGACGCGGACGATCTTCTTCAGCTCCTCCATCAGCCCGGCCTTGTTCTGGAGCCGGCCGGCGGTGTCGATCAGCAGCACCTCCACACCCTCGCGCCGGGCGCGCTCCAGCGCCTCGAAGGCGAGGCCGGCGGCGTCCGCCCCGGTGTCCTTGGCCACCACCGGGCAACCCGTCCGCTCGCCCCAGATCTTGAGCTGGCTGACCGCGGCGGCGCGGAAGGTGTCGCCGGCGGCCAGCATGACGCTGTGGCCCTGGTCGCGGAACTGGCGGGCCAGCTTGCCGATGGTCGTGGTCTTGCCGGTGCCGTTGACGCCCACCACCAGGATGACGTGGGGCCTGCGGGTGGTGTCGACGGTCAGCGGCCGGGCCACGGGCCGCACGATCTTGGCGACCTCGGAGGCCAGGGCGCGCTTCACCTCGTCGGGGCTGATCTCCTTGCCGAAGCGGGTGCGCGCCAGCTCCGCCGTCATCTTCGCCGCGGTGACCGGGCCGAGGTCGGCGGTGATCAGCAGCTCCTCCAGCTCCTCCAGCGCCTCGTCGTCCAGCTTGCGCTTGGTGAAGATGCCGGAGATGCCGTCGGTCAGCTTGGACGAGGACTTCGACAGCCCGTCGCGCAGGCGTGACAACCAGCCCTTCTTCTTCGGCTCCTCGGCCGGGGCGGGGGCCGGGGCGGGGGCGGCAGCGGGGGCGGCGGCCGGCACCGCCACCGGCGCGGCGGGCTCCTCGGGTTCGGCCACGGCCTCCTCCTCCGGCGCGCTCTCAGCGTCGGACGGGGCGATGGGCTCGGGCGGGGGAGTCTCGACGGCGGGGGGCGGCGGCAGGTCCTCCGGCAGCTCCGGCGTCTGCGGGTGCGCGGCGGGCTGGAACGCCTGCGCCGCGTCCGCGGCCTCCACCGTGTCGGGGGCGGCGGCGGGGGTGTCGTCCTCGGGCTTCTTGCGGCCGAACCAGCGCAAAATCATTGGTGCTCGACACTCCCAGTCGCGGCGGTCATGGCGCCCCGGGCGCCGTCGATCATGGCGCCCCGGGCGCCGTCGATCATGGCGCCCCGGGCGCCGTCCAATGAGGCGCCCCGGGCGCCGTCCATCAAGGTGCCGGCGAGGGGGCGGCCGGTCAGGCGTTCGCCGTCGTGGCCGGTGACCACGGCCGGCACCAGGGTGCCCGGGGCGAAGGCCGCCCCCAGGCGGATCTCGGTGAAGTGCTCGGTGCGGCCCAGGTCGTCCTTCTCCACCAGCACCCTGGCGGTGCGGCCGACGCAGGCGTCGAGGTGGCGGCGCACGGCGGCGGCGCCGGCCGCGCGCAGGCGCGCCGCGCGCTCCTTGCGGAACGGCGCGTTGTCCTGGGGCATGCGCGCCGCCGGGGTGCCGGGGCGCGGGCTGTAGGGGAACACGTGCAGCCAGGTCAGCCCGCACTCCTCCACCAGCGCCAGCGAATTGGCGAACATCGCCTCGTCCTCGGTGGGGAAGCCGGCGATGAGGTCGGCGCCGAACACCATGTCGGGGCGCAGGCGCCGCACCCGCTCGCAGAAGGCCACGGCGTCGGCCCGGCTGTGGCGGCGCTTCATGCGCTTCAGGATCAGGTCGTCGCCGGCCTGCAGCGACAGGTGCAGGTGGGGCATCAGCCGCGGCTCCTCGGCGATCAGGCGCCACAGGTCGTCGTCGATCTCGATGCAGTCCAGGGACGACAGGCGCAGCCGCGGCAGGTCTGGCACGCAGGCCAGCAGGCGGCGCATCGTCTGCCCCAGGGTCGGGGTGCCGGGCAGGTCGGCGCCGTAGCTGGTGATGTCGACGCCCGACAGCACCACCTCGGTGTAGCCGGCCGCCACCAGGGCGCGCACCTGGTCCACCACCGCCCCCAGCGGCACCGAGCGCGACGGGCCGCGTCCGTAGGGGATGATGCAGAAGGTGCAGCGGTGGTCGCAGCCCTGCTGGACCTGGACGAAGGCGCGGGCGCGGTCCTCGAAGCCGCCGATCAGGTGCCCGGCGGTCTCCGTCACCGACATGATGTCGTTGACCACCACCTTCTCGGCCGGCGGCAGGCCCCAGCTCTCGGGCTGCAGCTTCTCCTGGTTGCCCAGGACCTGGTCGACCTCGGTCATGGCGGCGTAGCGCGCCGGGTCGATCTGCGCGGCGCAGCCGGTCACGACGATGCGCGCCTGCGGGTTCTCGCGGCGCAGCTTGCGGATCGCCTGGCGGGCCTGGCGCTCGGCCTCCGACGTCACCGCGCAGGTGTTGACGATGACCAGGTTCTCCAGCCCGGCACCGCGGGCGTGCGCCCGCATCACCTCGGACTCGTAGGTGTTGAGGCGGCACCCGAAGGTGACGATCTCGGGCTCGGCGCTGCGCGTGGTCGCGTGGTCAGGCATGCCGGGCGCGCTCCCCGCCGGGCAACGGGCTGCCGGTGATGGCGCTGCAGAGAACATCCGGGTCGAGATCCGCTCCGCCTGGCCAGACGACCGCTCCAAGGTCCGGGTCCACACGGACGGCGGCGAATGCGGACGGGTCGGCCAGCGGGGCGAACACCCCGAGAAAGGGCACCAGCGTGGCCACGTCGACGCACCCCTCCACACCATCCTCGAACCGGAGATGCAGGCGGTGGCCCTCAAGCGGGCGTGCGGAAACGATGTCCTTCAGCATGTCCAACTCCAGCGGCGCAATGGCCTGCAGCGGCTGATCTCAGGCATCGGGCAGGCCGGCCGCGAGGCGGCCGGTGAAGGCGACGGCCACCGGGCCGGTCATCAGCACGTGGCCGGCCTCGGTCCACTCGATGGTCAGGGTGCCGCCGTCCAGCACCACGTCGGCCTTGCGGCCGGTCAGGCCGCGCCGGGCCGCCGCCACCAGGGTGGCGCAGGCGCCGGTGCCGCAGGCCCGGGTGATGCCGACGCCGCGCTCCCACACCCGCATGCGGATCAGCGACCGGCCGAGCACGGTGGCGAACTCCACATTGGTGCGCCCAGGGAACAGGGGGTGGTGCTCCAGGCCGGGGCCGATGCCGGCCACGTCCACCGCCTCGGCGTCGTCGACGAAGAACACGCAGTGGGGGTTGCCCATGTTCACCGCCACCGGGTCGGCGACGCCGTCCTGGGCCAGCGGCAGGTGCAGGGTGTCGGCGGCGCGGGCCAGCGGGATGGCGTCCCAGTCGAGCCGGGCCGGTCCCATGTCGACGGTGACGGATTCCGGACCGGCGCGCCAGGCGTCGAGCGGCCCGCACGCCGTCTCGAACCGCACGTGGTCGGCCCCGGTCTCCTCCATCAGCAGCCAGCCGACGCAGCGCGCGGCGTTGCCGCAGGCCTCGACCTCGCCGCCGTCGGCGTTGCGGATGCGCATCAGGGCGAGCGCGTCGGCGCTGCGCGCCGGCTCGACCACGATGAACTGGTCGCAGCCCACGCCGGTCCTGCGGTCGGCGATGGCCCGCACCGTGGCCTCGGCCGGGGTGAACGGGTCGCGGCGTGCGTCGATCACGACGAAGTCGTTGCCGAGCCCGTGCATTTTCAGGAAATCGCGCATCATGACCGCCCTTATATGGCGGAGCGCCGCGCCGAGTCCATGGGCCGCCTCACGCGCCGCGGAAGACCAGCGTCTTGGCGGCCGTGAAGTTGAGGAGCATGCCGGCCAGCGAGCCCGCCGCCACCGCCAGTTCGGGGTGCCCCGGGAACGGCGCGCCGTAGGCGATGCAGCCGGCGTAGACGGCGTAGTTGACCGCACCGCCCACGGAGTTGGCGGCGATGAAGGTGGCCCATTGGCGCCACAGCGGGGCGGGCGGAGCCGCGCGGAAGGTGAAGGCGCGGTTCAGCGCCCAGGTGGCGGTCGCCGCGGCGAGGAAGGACGGCACCCGGGCCGCCAGGAACCCCAGATCGCCGGACGCGGCGAGCCCCAGGCCGTGGAGCAGGGCGTAGAGCACCGCCACGTCGACCGCGAGCCCGGCCACCCCGACCAGGCCGAAGGCGGCGAACTGGCCGGCGAGGCGGCGCAGGGCCCGGCGGTCGGGCGCGTTCACCGGCCGGCCTCCGGCGGGCACACCCCCGGGGCGGGGATGGTGAGGTAGCGCAGCCGCTTGAACTCGCGCCGGCCGTGGGTGACGGTGTCGAGGATCAGGCCGCAGGCAAACGCCAGCAGGCCCGACAGCACCATCCCCACCGACAGGATCGCGGTGGGGATGCGCGGCACGGTGCCGGAGTGCAGGTAGGTGGCGATCAGCGGCGCGGCCAGGACGAAGGCCGCCAGCATCAGGACGGCCGCGGTGGCCGCGAAGAACGGCAGCGGGCGCTCCTCCTTCACCAGGACCAGGATGGTGCGCAGGATGCGGGCGCCGTCGCGCACGGTGCGCAGCTTGCTGGCGGACCCGGCGGGGCGGTCCTTGTAGGGGGTCTTCACCTCGGCCACGGGCATCCGCAGCTCCAGCGCGTGGACCGTCAGCTCGGTCTCCGTCTCGAAGCCAGAGGACAGCGCCGGGAAGCTCTTCACGAAGCGGCGCGAGAGCACCCGGTAGCCCGACAGCATGTCCTGGATGCGGTGCCCGAAGATGGCGGAGACGATGCCGGTCAGCATGCGGTTGCCAAAGCGGTGGCCGGGCCGGTAGGCGGTGACGATGTCGGTGATCCGCGCGCCGTTGACCATGTCGAGCTGGTCGGTCCACAGCCGCTGCACCATCAGCGGCGCCGCGGCCGCGTGGTAGGTGTCGTCGCCGTCGACCAGCACGTACACGTCGGCCTCGATGTCGGCGAACATGCGGCGCACCACGTTGCCCTTGCCCTGCAGCGGCTCGTGCCGGACCACCGCGCCGGCCGCCCGCGCCGCCTCGACGGTGCGGTCGGCGGAGTTGTTGTCGTAGACGTAGACGGTGGCGCCGGGCAGGGCGGTGCGGAAATCGCGCACCACCGCGGCGATCGCCGCCTCCTCGTTGAAGCAGGGGACGAGCACGGCCACCACCGGCGGCGCCGGCGCGGGACCCGTTGGCGCCGACGCCTGCCCCCGGTGGGCGGAGGGCGGGGCGATCACCGTCTCGTCGGTCATGCTCATGGGGCGGTGGCTCGGCGTCTGGGAGACCTCGGGGGAATTAACACCACAACCCGGCCCCTCATTCCAGAGACGAGTCGCGGCCGGGCGCGCCCCCGCGACCCTTCCGTCGTACGGAATGGGCGGCGCGCTCCCACTGGCGTCGGCGCGCGCAGTCTGCTATTCACCGGAGTGCTATCGGCGCTTTGCCGAAATTTCGCGCGCGACAGGTATTGCGATGGAAAAGTTCACCGTACTCACGGGCGTTGCCGCTCCGCTGCCGATGATCAACGTCGACACCGACATGATCATTCCCAAGCAGTTCCTGAAGACCATCAAGCGGACGGGACTGGGCAAGCACCTCTTCGAGGAGATGCGCTTCACCCCCGAGGGAACCGAAGTCGACAGCTTCGTCCTGAACAAGCCGGCCTACCGGAATGCCAAGATCCTGGTGTCCGGCGACAATTTCGGTTGCGGCTCGTCGCGGGAGCACGCGCCGTGGGCGCTGCTGGATTTCGGCATCCGCTGCGTGATCGCGCCGAGCTTCGCCGACATCTTCTACAACAACTGCTTCAAGAACGGCATCCTGCCGATCCGGCTGCCCAAGGAGCAGGTCGACCTGCTGCTGGACGACGCCGGCCGCGGCGCCAACGCGGTGGTCAGCGTGGACCTGGAGAAGCAGGAGATCACCGGCCCCGACGGCGGCCGCATCCCCTTCGACGTCGATCAGTTCCGCAAGCATTGCCTGCTCAACGGACTGGACGACATCGGCCTGACGCTTCAGCAGGTTTCGGCGATCGACACGTTCGAGGCCGGCCGCCGCGTCCAGCAGCCCTGGTTGGCCATGTGATGCCCGGGGGCGGGCCAGCCGGCACCGCCCCCACCGAACGCGGGGCGCGCCGTGCGCCCGGCCACCCATCCGACCCCAGAGACATCAAGAAAGCGGAGCCTGCGTAAGATGGCCGCCCCCAAGAAGATCCTTTTCCTCCCCGGCGACGGTATCGGTCCCGAGGTCATGCGGCAGGTGCGCCGCGTCATCGACTGGATGGACCGCAAGCGCGGCGTTCCGTTCGACGTGACGGAAGGTCTGGTCGGCGGCGCCGCCATCGAGGCCCATGGTGTGCCGCTGTCGGACGCGACCCTGGCCGACGCCAAGGCGGCGGACGCGATCCTGCTGGGCGCCGTCGGCGGCCCGAAATGGGACAACGTCGACTTCTCCATCCGTCCCGAGGCGGGCCTGCTGGCCCTGCGCAAGGAGCTGGGGCTGTTCGCCAACCTGCGCCCGGCGGTGGTCTTCGATGCGCTGATCGACGCCTCGACGCTGAAGCCGGACGTCATCCGCGGCCTCGACCTGATGATCGTGCGCGAGCTGACCGGCGGCATCTATTTCGGCGACCCGCGTGGCATCGAGGACCTGCCCAACGGCGAGCGCCGCGGCATCAACACCCAGGTCTACACCACGTCGGAGATCCGCCGGGTGGCCTCGGTGGCCTTCGAACTGGCCCGCAAGCGCGGCAACAAGCTGCACTCGGTGGAAAAGGCCAACGTCATGGAGTCCGGGCGCCTGTGGCGCCAGGAGGTGATCACCCTGCACGCGGAGCAGTTCTCCGACGTGACGCTGGAGCACATGTACGCCGACAACTGCGCCATGCAGCTGCTGCGCAACCCCAAGCAGTTCGACGTCATCGTCACCGACAACCTGTTCGGCGACATCCTGTCCGACGAGGCGGCGATGATGACCGGCTCGTTGGGCATGCTGCCGTCGGCCTCGCTGGGCGGCGCCGACGCCCAGGGCAACCGCAAGGCGCTGTACGAGCCGGTGCACGGCTCGGCCCCCGACATCGCCGGCAAGGACCTGGCCAACCCGATCGCCTCCATGCTGTCGTTCGCGATGGCCCTGCGCTACTCCTTCGATCTCGGCGGCGACGCCGACCTGATCGAGAAGGCGGTGCAGAACGTGCTGGGCGGCGGCATGCGCACCACCGACATCATGGCGCCGGGCATGGCCCGCTGCTCGACCACCGTGATGGGCGATTCGATCCTGCGCGAGCTCGACAAGCTGGCGTCCTGACGGGACGCCCCCCGTCCCGCCGGGAAGGGGGGCGCCTTCAAGCCCGGGGCGGCCCGCCGCCGGGGGCCCCCGCGCCGGGGCTCCCCGGCCGGGGTCAGTCGCCAGGGTCGGTCGCCGGCTCGGTGCCGCGGCCGCCATGGCTGGCCTGCCCCCCCTTGCGGCCGGCCTCGGCCGCCAGGGACGGGTCCTTCGAGAAGCTGCGCGAGGTGGCCGGCACGCTGCGCCCCCCCTTGCGGCCGGCCGCGGCGGCGAGTGCCGGGTCCTTCGAGAAGCTCCGCTTGGCAGCCGGCACGCTTTCCCCGCCCTTGCTGGCGATCGCCCGCTGCCGGTCACGATCCATCGACGCGAAGCCACGGTTCGACGTTCGTCCACCGTCCTTGGAAGCCATCTCCCACCTCCACCTTTGCCACGTCTCCGGAAACCGGCGACCGGGGGCGGTGGTTCCGTCGGCGGGTTCCGGCGGCGGGCGGGAGCGGCTCAGCGCCGGATGGGCGGGCGCAGCGCCCCGCCCATCGTGCGCACCGGCAGGCCGGCTTCCATGCGCCGGGTGTCGAACTGGTCGAAGATGCGCAGCAGGTGCCCCGCCGTCTCGTCGCCGTAACGCACGTCGATCCGCGCCCGCCCCAGTTCGCTCGCCAGCTCCGTGCGCAGATGGCCGAACATCGCCTCGAACAGCCGGTCGAAATGCCCGTCGGTGAAGGCGAAGCGCTTCTCACGCAGGACGTCGACCATCCGCCGGACGAAGGACTGCCGCTGGAAGTGGAACTGCTTGAAGCGCAGCAGGATCCGCACGAACACGGCGCCGGTGATCGCCGGCAGGGTGGCGTGCCGGCGGATGCGGTCCCACACCTGGGCGTCGCTCTCCGTGCCGATCTCGCGGAACACGGCGACCGCGTCCTCGTTCATCGCCTCCCATTCCTTCTCGTAGAACAGGGCCGACAGGGTGGTCTGCAGGCCGGGCGCCACCACCCGGGGGAACACCGCGCCGGTGAGCGGGTCGAACTCGTCGGGCAGGGCGCCCAGCACGGTGCAGAACATCAGCCGGGTGACGTAGTCGCGCCGCCGCCCGTCCGCTGGCACCCCGTCCGCTGCCACCCCGTCCGCCACACCATCCAGCGCACCATCGGGCAGGATGGCGGTGCCCGGCGCGGCCCCCCCGCCGCACCCGGCGCCGCAGGCCGGCGGGGCATGCCCGTCACGGGGCGCGCCGGGTGCGGCGGGGCGGGCGAGGCAGGTCTGGCAAGTCCGGGCGAACAGCGGCAGCACGCGCGGCCACTGCTCCATCATCACCGCGAAGGCGCGGGTCATCTCGTCCCGGGAGATCGCGCCCTTGGTCGCCAGATGGGGCTCGACCGATTCGTGAAAGGTGCGCACCAGGGCGCGCGCGGTGTCATGGTGGCGCACGAAGGGGGGCGTTTCGGTGGTCTTGGCCATGACGCGTCTTCTTCCTCACCCGCACGGAGGTCGCCCGCCCACCCTTCGCTACCAATCACCGATGCATTTGTCGATAATTTTATGCAATAGGGGCGGTGGGTGCCCGCCATCGTGCCACTGTGCCATCACCGGGCGCCCAGCGCTGTGACGGCCGTCACGGGCCGGCCGGCGGAAGGCAAAAAAAACGCCGCGCCCCGGGGGGCGGCGGCGCCTTGAGAGTAGGGAGGAAACGCCCGGCACACGTGCCGTCGTCGCCCGCGACAGTATGGCCCCCGCTGTCCGCCGGGTAGCCCCGATTCCTCATGAGAGCGGTGCTATACGCGCATATGCACACCGCGGGCGGGGCCGTTCCGGCGGCGACCGGCGGGTCACCCGGCCAAGCGCTCCTCGATCAGCGCCCTGGTCTCGGCGACGCCGTAGAGTTCGATGAACGAGCCCATCCGCGGCCCGGTCGTCTGGCCCAGCAGCACCTCGTAGAGCGCGCCGAACCACGCCCGCAGCTCGGTGAAGCCGTGGCGCTTGCCGACCTCGAACACCTCGTTCTGGATGGCGGGTGCGTCGGCCCCGGCGGGCAGGGCGTCGAGTGCCGCGACCAGCTCCGTCAGGGCCGCCCGCTCCTGCTCCGTGGGCGCCCGGAAGGTCTTGGTCGGCTTGACGAAATCCTGGTAGTAGCGGACCGCGTACCCGGCCAGCGTGTCGAGGAACGGGCTGTTGGCCGGCGACGCCTCCGGCGCGTAGCGCGCGATGAAGCCCCACATCACCTCCTTGGTTTCGGCGTTGGCCACGCCGGCCAGGTTCAGCAGCAGACCGAAGCTGAGATCCGCGCGCATCGCCGGCGGGCGCCCGGCGTGGATGTGCCACGCCGGGTTTTCCAGCCGCTTCGCCGGCTCCTCCGCCGCGACCTTGGAGGTGAAGGCGATGTACTCGTCCACCGCACGGGGGATGACGTCGAAGAACAGGCGCTTGGCGGTCCGCGGCTTCTGGAACATGTAGAGGGCCAGGCTCTCCGGCGGGGCGTAGGCCAGCCAGTCCTCGACGGTCAGGCCGTTGCCCTTGGACTTGGAGATCTTCTGCCCCTTGTCGTCGAGGAACAGCTCGTAATTGAAGCCCTCGGGGGGTGTGCCGCCGAGGATGCGGACGATCTTGCCCGCCAGATCGACCGACGGGATCAGGTCCTTGCCCGACATCTCGTAGTCGACGCCCAGCGCGTACCAGCGCATGCCCCAGTCGGGCTTCCATTGCAGCTTGACCGCGCCGCCGGTCACCGGCGTTTCCACCTTCCGGCCGTCCTCGTCCTCGAAGACGATGGTGCCGGCGTCGGCGTTCCTCTCCAGGATCGGCACCTGGAGGACGCGGCCGGTGGCCGGCGACACCGGCAGGAACGGGCTGTAGGTCTGCTGCCGCTCCTCGCCCAGGGTCGGCAGCATCACCGCCATGACCTCGTCGTAGTGGCGCAGCACCGTCAGCAGGGCCGCGTCGAAGCGCCCGGAGGTGTACCAGTCCGTCGAGGACTGGAACTCGTACTCGAAGCCGAAGCCGTCTAGGAAGGCGCGCAGGCGCGCGTTGTTGTGGGCGCCGAAGCTCTCGTGGGTGCCGAAGGGATCGGGCACCCGGGTCAGCGGCTTGCCCAGGTGTTGCGCGACCATCTCCCGGTTGGGAATGTTGTCGGGCACCTTGCGCAGCCCGTCCATGTCGTCGGAGAAGCAGAACAGCCGGGTCGGCAGGTCGCTCATGGCCTGGAAGGCGTGGCGCACCATGGTGGTGCGCACCACCTCCCCGAAGGTGCCGATGTGGGGCAGGCCCGACGGGCCGTAGCCGGTCTCGAACAGGACGTGGCCTTTGGCGGGCGGGGCCTTGGCGAAGCGCGCGACCAGCTTGCGCGCTTCCTCGAACGGCCACGCCTTCGCCTGCAGAGCCAGTTCCCGCTCGGTCGTCATCGCCCGCGATCCTTTTCCATTCCACTCGTCCACCGGACGGGCGACCCTAGGGCGGTTGGCCGTGCAGGTCAATTCCGGGCGAGACCACGGGGGAGGGGGGAATGGAGGAGACGCCTGGACGGGTGGCTGGACGGCCGGCCGGGGGGGCGCCGGGACGGCGCCGATCCGGTGCGCGCGGCATCGCCACGGTGCTGGCGCTGCTGGCCGGTCTGGCGCTGGTGGTGGCCGCGGAGGCGCTGGCCGCCGACCGCGCCGCCGCCTATCTGGGCGGCCTGCAGGAGCGGGCGCTGGCCACCTTCGCCGCGGCCCGCGGGCTGAACGCGGCGCTGTCGGTGCTGAGCTCCACCGACGTCTCCATCGTCGTCGCCCAGATCGGGCCGGGCCAGGTGCTGGACCCGCTGGACGACCTGGTGGAGCAGTTCTCGGTGGTCATGCTGGGCGCGGTCGCGGCCATCGCCGTGGAGCGCCTCGCCCTGGAGATGGTGGGAGACCTGCCGGCGCTGCTGCTGGTCGGCCTGCCGCTGGCCGCCGTGCTGGCGGTGCGGCTGTGGCGCGGCCATCTCCGCACCCCGGCGGGACGCGCCGTGCTCGCCGTCCTGGTGGTCGCGGTGGCGGTCAAGGTGGTGGTGCCGCTGGCGCTGCTGGCGGTCGAGGCGGTGTCCGCCGCCTATCTCGACGAGCGCTACGTCGCCGCCCAGCAGACGATCGCCCTGTTCGCCGCCAGCGAACCCGCGCCCGAAACCCTGGGGGAGGACGGCACCCTGCTCGACGTCATGCCCGGGCGCGGCCAGATCAACACCTGGGTGGAGCGCATCTGGCGCGACAGCCGGGCGATCCTGGAGGCGGTGGTCGGCCTGATCGTGGTGTTCCTGGTGGAGACGGTGCTGCTGCCGCTGGGCGCCGTGTGGCTGCTGGCCCGCGGTGCCTCGGCGGTGGTGCGCCGGGTGCTGCGGAGCGGGGCGTCCGCCGCGGGCGGGGAGCAGGCATGACGGTCGGCCAGCTTGCCCGGCGCCGCGCCCCGGTCCAGGGTGGCGCGCCACATCAACCGGGATGCGCATGCCATGGGCTGGATCTATCTGTGGGTCGCCATCGTCTTCGAGGTGACCGGCACCGTCTTCCTGAAGAAGTCCGACGGCATGAGCCAGCTGGTTCCCAGCCTGGTGGTGCTGGGCTGCTATTCCGTGTCCTTCACCCTGCTGGCGCTCACCCTGAAGACGCTGGAGGTGGGCATCGCCTACGCCATCTGGTCGGCGGTCGGCACCGCCGCCATCGCCGTGCTGGGCATCCTGGTGTTCGGCGAATCGGTGAGCGCGGTGAAGATCGCCGGCCTCGGCCTCATCATCGCCGGGGTGGTCAGCCTGAACCTTGCCGACCGGGCGCTGTAAGCGGGCGCGGGGGACACGAGCCGACAGAAGATTGATAATCGTTCGCAATCGCCTTAGGCTCCGCGGCGATCCTCCTCCCGTCGTGACGCTCGGTCTTGCCCCATCCCACCGGAAAAAAACTGGCGCTGTTCCTCAGCCATCGCGCCGCCCTGGTCGACTATGCCACGCCGATCATCGGCGACCGCAGCCGCGCGGAGGACGTGGTGCAGGAGGCGTACCTGCGCTTCGTGCCGGATGCGGCGCCTCGGCACCGGTCCAAGCCGGACGCGGCGGCGATCGACCAGCCGGTCGGCTATCTCTACCGGGTGGTGCGCAACCTCGCCCTGGACTGGCGGCGGCGGCGCAGTCTGGAGGCGCGGCGCGGCGACGGTGATCCGGCGTGGTGGATGGTGCCGCCGGCGCCGCGCACGCCGGAGCAGGACCTTCAGCACCGCCAGGACGTGGAGCGCCTCGCCGCGGTCCTGGCCACGCTGCCCGACGAGGCCCGATTGGCGGTGGAGATGCACCGCTTCGGCGGCTATACACTGGAGGAGATCGCCGGGCACCTCGGGGTGTCCGTCGCCACGGCGCACCGCCTCGTCCGCAACGCCCTGGTGCGCCTGGCCGGGAGCCTTGACGAGGCCGGCGCCCGATGATGACAACACGGTGTGTGACAACACGGCTTGTGACAGGGACCGCGCCATGACCCCCGACATGGGCGAACCGCACGACGGTGCGGGCGGCGACCGCGCGTCGCCGGCCGAGGCCGCGGCGGACTGGATGCTGCGCCTGAGCGAGGCGCCGGACGCCCCCGCGGCGCGCGCCGCCTTCGACCGGTGGCTGGCCGCCGATCCGGCGAACGCGGCGGCCTGGCAGCGGGTGCGCGCCGCATGGGGGCTGCTGGGGGAGGTGCCCCCCGGCACCGCCGCGCGGTGGCCGGCGGCGACCGCGACGGGCCCGGTGACGGGTCCGCCCCGGACGCCCTTGCGCCGGCGGCGGGGCATCGTGGCCGGCGCGGCCGCCCTCGCGGTCGCCGCCACCCTGGCCCTGGTGCTGGCGCCCTCCCTGGCGCTGCGGTGGAGGGCCGACCACGCCAACACCACCACCGGCGTGCGCCACGTGGTGCTGGAGGACGGCAGCGCCCTCGACCTCGCCCCCGGCGCCGCCCTGGATGCCCGCTTCACCGCCGAGAGGAGGTCCGTCGCGGTGCTGGAGGGTGAGGTGTTCTTCGACGTGGCCCGCGACGCCGAGCGCCCCTTCACCGTCACCGCCGGGGGGCTGACGGTCACGGTGCTGGGGACCGCCTTCGACGTGCGCCGCGCCGGCACCGCCCTCGCGGTGGAGGTGCAGCGGGGCGCCGTGGCGGTGCGCGTCGCCGGGAGTGGCGGGGGCAGCGGCGGTGGCGGGGGCGGCCTGGACGCCCGGCTCGGCCCCGGGGACCGGGTGGCGGTCGACCTGGGCACGGGGGCGGTGACCCAGGGGCGGATCGCGCCGGACGAGGTGGCGGCGTGGCGCGAGGGGCGGCTGTTCGTGGCCGATGCCACGGTTGCCGACGTGGTGGCCGAGCTGCGCCGCGTCCATCCCGGCTGGATCGTCGTCGCCGACGCCGCGCTGGCCCGCCACCGCGTCACCGGCCTTTACGACCTGCGCGACCCCGACCGCGCCCTGCGCGCCCTGGTGCAGCCGGCCGGCGGCCGGGTCACCGCGGTAACGCCGCTGCTGCACGTCCTCACCCTGCCCTGAGGCGCCGGGCGCCGCGCCGGCAAAAAAAGGTACCGAAGGGGTGAAAAGAATCCGCGGGCTCTTCGTCCTTTGCCCCGACCGCGCGAATGCAAGGCATTCGCGCCATTGATGGGTGAGGACGGGGGACCGACGCGATGGTGCGGAACGAGGGGGTGGCGTGGCCGGTGGCCGCGGCGATGGCGGTGCTGGTGGCGGGGACGCCGGCGCTGGGGCAGGGCGGCGGGGCGGCCGGAGGGACGGCGGTGCAGGCCCCCGGCGATGGACGGCAGGTGCGCTTCGACATTCCGGCGCAGCCGCTGGCCGCCGCGCTGAACGCGTTCGGCCGGCAGGCCGGGCTGCAGGTGACGGTCGACGCGGCCACCGCGGCGGGGGCCAGCGCCCGGGCGGTGTCCGGCGCCTACACCGCCCAGGAGGCGCTGGGCCGGCTGCTGGCCGGCACCGGCATCGTCTGGCGCTTCGACGGCGACCGCACGGTGGTGCTGTCGCGCGCGGCACCGCAGTCGGGCGTGCTGCATCTGGACCCGGTGACGGTGGAGGGCCGCCAGGGGGCGGGCGAGACGGCGACCGGCCCGGTGGAGGGCTACCTCGCCCGGCGCAGCCTGACCGCCACCAAGACCGACACGCCGATCCTGGAGGTCCCGGCCTCGGTCCAGGTGGTGCCCCGCGCCGTGATCGAGGACCAGGGCGCGGTGGCGCTGAAGGACGTCTACGAGAACGTCAGCGGCGTCGCCCAGGCCGGCAACACCCTGAACGCCCAGACCGAGGTGCTGCCGATGGTCCGCGGCTTCGAGTCGCCGACCCTGCTGCGCAACGGGCTGCGCACCACCGGCGTCGGCGCCGTCGACCTGGCCAACGTGGAGCGGGTGGAGGTGCTGAAGGGCCCGGCCTCGATCCTCTACGGCGCGCTGGAGCCGGGCGGCACCCTCAACCTGGTCACCAAGCGGCCGCAGCCCACCCCCCGCCACGCGCTGGAGCAGCAGGTGGGCAGCGAGGCGTTCCTGCGCACCACCGCGGACAGCACCGGGCCGATCGCCGACGACGGGTCGCTGCTTTACCGCCTGAACCTCGCCTACACCAACGCCGACTCCTTCCGCGACGCGATCGGGGTGGAGCGGTTCGCGGTGGCACCCAGCGTGCTGTGGCTGCCCACCGACACGACCGAGCTGCTGGTCGACGCCTCCTTCGTGCGCGAGACCCAGCCCTACGACACCGGCGTGCCCCTGGACGCCGACGGCAACCCGCTGGTCGGCCTCGACACCTACTTCGGCGACCCGGACCTGGGCGGCCGCACCCTGCGCGACACCGCCGCCAGCTATCAGCTCAGCCACGAGGTGAACCCGGTCTGGACGGTGCGCCACCAGCTCCAGCTTCACCGCGCGAGCGCCGAGAACGAATCGGTCCGGCCCCGCGGCGTCGGCCGGGCCGGCGGCCGCACGGTGATGGCCCTGCGCTACCAGAACGAGGACCGCCAGGACGACGAGGCCCAGGCGGTGGTCGACGCCACGGCCGCCTTCACCACCGGCGCCGTCGCCCACACCCTGCTGCTGGGGGCGGATCTGCTGGGCCAGGAGTCCGACTTCCGCCGCTACCGCCAGAACATCCCGGCGGTGGTGGTCAGCGACGACCCCCAGGTCGCCTTCACCCCGCCCGCCGACCAGCCGCGCCAGGTCATCACCGGCACCACCCGCTGGGCCGGCCTCTACGTCCAGGACCAGCTGTCGCTGCTCGACGGCGGCCGTCTCAAGCTGCTGGTGGGCGGGCGCTACGACGTGGTGCACCAGGAGAACCGCACCGACGGCGTCGCCGCGCCGGACGTCGATGACCAGGCGTTCTCCGGGCGGGCCGGCGTGCTCTACCAGGTGACGCCGCAGCATTCGGCCTACGCCAGCCTCAGCCAGTCGTTCCAGCCGCAGGCCCCGGGCACGCTGGACGCCGCCGGCTCGTCCCTCGATCCCGAGACCGGCGTGCAGGTCGAGGTCGGGGTGAAGAGCGCCTTCCTCGACGAGCGGCTGCTGGCCACCGCCTCGCTGTTCCGCATCGAGAAGACGAACGTCGCCGTGCTGGACCAGCCGCTGTTCGCGGCGACCGGGCAGATCGCCTACTTCCCCGGGGTCGAGCAGCGCAGCCAGGGTGTCGAGGTGGACGTGACCGGGGCCCTGACCGAGACCCTGTCGATCATCGCCAACTACAGCTACACCCACACCGAGGTGCTGGAGAACGCCGGCGACCCGGCGATGGTGGGGGCGCCGCTGGGCGGCGTGCCCAAGCACAAGGCCCGGCTGTGGATGACCTACCGCTTCGCCGAGGGCAGCGGCTTCGAGGGGCTGGGGCTTGGCGCCGGTGTGCGCTACGTCGGCGCCAGCACCGCCCAGTTCGACACCGCCGTGCGCCTCGACCCCTACACCGTGGTCGACGCCGCGGCGTGGTACGACTGGAAGGCGCTGCGCCTGGGGCTCAACGTCCTCAACCTGACCGACCGCGCCTACATCGCCCGGGCCAGCGACCGTGCCATCGCCCATCCCGGACAGCCGTTGACGGTGATCGGCTCCCTGTCCGTGCGCTTCTAGCGGCGGGGAGCGGCGATGACGCCGACCCTGCGCCGGCGCCTGTTCCGCCTCCACGCCTGGATCGGGCTTCACCTGGGCGGGCTGCTGTTCGTGGTCTGCTTCTCCGGCACCGTGGCGGTGTTCGGGCCGGAGCTGAACTGGCTGGCCGACCCGGCGCTGCGGGTGGAGCCGCCGTCGGGCGCCGCCCCCGCGCCGCTGTCGTGGCAGCGCCTGCGCCAGGCGGTGGCCGAGGCCCATCCCCACGCCGTGGTGCTGGCCCTGGCGGCGCCGGCGGGACCGCGCTGGGCGGCCTTGGCCACCGTGTCCTACGGGCCGGGGGACGTCCGCCGCGTCGCGGTCGACCCCTTCACCGGCCGTGTCCAGGGCCAGCGCAGTGGCTTCGGCGTCGCCGCCTTCCTGCGCATCGTCCACAAGCAGCTCTACATCGTCCCCTCGGTCGTCGGGGTGCACGGCACCCTGCTGGTGGGGGCGCTGGCGTTGCCCTTGCTGGCGGCGGCGGCCGCGGGGTGGCTGGCGCTGGCCCGCTGGTGGCGGGCCCTGGCCACGCTGCGCACCGGGCGCAGCCCCCGCCTGCTCGTCTCCGACCTGCACCGGCTGGCCGGGCTGTGGGCGGTGCCGGTCACCGCCGTGCTGTGCGTCACCGGCCTCTGGTACCTGGTGGAGACGGCGCTGGGCAGCGCCGGCATCCCGGTGGAGGAGCCGGCGCCGCGGCCGCTGGCCGCCGAGACCCTGCGCCAGCGCCCGCCGGTGCTGGCGCCGCTCGACCTGGACCACGCGGTGGCGCTGGCCGGTGCCGCCTTTCCCGGGCTGCGGGTGGAGCGCATCGCCCTGCCGGTGCGCCACGGCGACCCCCTCACCCTCAGCGGACAGGCCGCGGTCTGGGTGGTGCGCGACCGCGCCAACCTGGTCCGCCTCGACCCCTACGACGGGACGGTGCTGGCGGTGCGGAGCGGCGCGGCGCTGGGCCTGGCGGAACGCTGGGTGGAGACCGCCGATCCGCTGCATTTCGGCACCTTCGCCGGGCTGCCCGGGCGCGTTCTGTGGCTGGCCGGTGGGATGGCGCTGTGCGCCGGCATCCTCGCCGGCCTTTACGGCGCGTGGCTGCGGCTGGCGGCGGCGCGGCCGCACGGCGGGCGCGGGATGCGCACCGCCGGCCTGGCGGCGGCGGTGCCGACGCTGGCTGTGCTGGCGCTGGCGGCGGCGGGAACCTGGGTCTACGGCGGCGAGGCCCTCCGCACGGCCCGCGCGCCGGCGGCCGTGGTGCCGCTGGGCGAGGGCGTGCTGGGGCCGTGGGCGGTGTCGCTGGAGCGGCGCTTCGCCCCGGTGGCGCCACCGGGAACGGTCGACGTGGCGCTGCGCATGGCCGGCGGCGCCACCGCGAACGCGGCGGCGGTGACCCTGTGGACCGGCGACGCCGGGCCGCCGGCGGGGGCGGAGCGGTCGACCCGCCGCCTCGCCGACCGGGTGTGGGCCCGGGTGGCCACCTGCGCCCCGCCGTGCGTCCTGAACGTCCGGATCGACGGCTGGGACGGCGCCAGCCACCGCCTGTCCGTGCCGCTGTATCCGGAGCAGCCGGCGTTGCGCGCGATTCCCGCGGCCGGCGGGCCCACCGCGGGCGAGGTGGCGGTGATCGCCCTGGTCGTCGCCGGGCTGCTGGGGCCGCTGGCGGCCTGGGTGCGGCTGGTGCTGCGCTGAGCCGGGGTCAGGCCCCGCCACCGGCGCAGGCGTCCAAGCGGTCGCGGGCGACGATGGCCATGCGCTGCTGGATGACCCCGGCGCGGCGCGCGACGTAGGCGCTGGGCCGCGCCGGGTCACGGCCGCGGGGGCTGGGCAGCACCACCGCCAGCAGCGCCGCCTCGCGCCGGGTCAGCGCCGCCGCCGGCTTGCCGAAATGGGTGCGCGCCGCCGCCTCGGCGCCGTAGACCCCGTCGCCCCATTCGGCGACGTTCAGATACACCTCGAGGATGCGCGCCTTGGGCCACAGCGCCTCGATCAGCACGGTGAACCACGCCTCCGCCCCCTTGCGCACCCAGGTGCGGTCGGGCCACAGGAAGGCGTTCTTGGCGGTCTGCATGGAGATGGTGGAGGCGCCCTTGAGGCCGCCGCCCTCCTCGTTGTCGGCCAGCGCCGCCTCGATCGCCTCGAAGTCGAAGCCGCGGTGCTGGCAGAACTTGGAATCCTCCGCGGCGATGACCGCGCGCACCAGGTGGGGCGAGACGGCGTCGAGGCCGACCCAGGTCCGGTCCAGGCCGGCGCCGCCCGCCGCCCGCAGCAGCATCAGTGCCGTCGCCGGCGGCGGCACCACCCGGTAGAGCAGCACCCACCCGACACTGACCGCCCCCAGCGCCAGCACCACCGCCAGCGCCGCGCGCGCGAGTCGCCGTTTCATGCCCGCCAAAAGCCGCCCCGCGTTCCGTGCCGAAGGTCCAGGCCAAGGTCGGGTGTGGCGGGGCGCCGGTCAACCCTTCCGTGCCGTGGCCGGAGCGGCACCCCTCGTGGCACTCGCTTTGCTCCACGCCGCTTCCCTATACTCCGCGGCCATGACCATGGCCCCCGTTCCCGCCGGCTTCCGAGCCCTTGCCGAGGCGCCCGCCATCGTGGCCGGGCCGCGGCAGGTGGTGTGGCTGAGCGCCGATGGCGAGGTGGAGGTGGTGACCCCGGCCCAGGCGGCGGCGCGGGTGCGCCGGACCCCGGCCATCCTCTGCCACGCCCGCGCCGTCGCCCGACGCCTCGGCCTCGCCGAGCCGGTGCCGTCCCTGGACGTGCTGGAGCTGTTCGCCTTCGTGAAGCCGGCCAGCTTCTGCGTGCCGACGCCGCGCGGCCTGGCCGAGGCGCTGGACCTGCCGGCGCCGAGCGGCGCCGAGGGCGAGGCGCTGGCGCTCCAGCGCGCGGTGCGCCGCCTGCTCGGCCTGCTGGCCGCACCCGACCGGGCCGACGCGGCGGAGGCGGTGGCGGTGGCCTGGGAGATGGGCCGCGCCGGCTGGCCGTGGGCGCCGCCGGTCCTGGCGGCGCTGGGCCACCCCGAGGGGCCGCAGCGCGGCCGGGCGCTCGACGGGTTCCGCGTCTGGAACCGGCTGAAGGAGTGGCAGGAGGGCGCGCCGGAGCCGCCGCCGCGCCAGCTCCCGGTCGAGCCGGAGGAGGCGCGCCGCCGCCTCGCCGAGATGTTGAGCGCCGTGGTGGCGGGCAAGCACACCGAGCCGCGCCCCCAGCAGGCCGACTACGCCAGCGCCGTTGCCGCCGCCTTCGCCCCGCGCCCGGCGCCGGAGACCCCCAACGTGGTGCTGGCGGAGGCCGGCACGGGCGTGGGCAAGACGCTGGGCTACCTCGCCCCGGCGACGGTGTGGGCGCAGAAGAACGGCGGCACGGTGTGGATCTCCACCTTCACCCGCAACCTGCAGCACCAGATCGACGCCGAGCTGGACCGCCTGTTCCCGGACCCCGCCGACAAGGCGCGCCGCGTGGTCGTGCGCAAGGGGCGGGAGAACTACCTGTGCCTGCTGAACCTCGAGGACGCGGTGCGCGGCCTGTTCGCCTCGCCCCACGCCGCGACGGCGGTGGGGCTGATGGTGCGCTGGGCCGGCGCCACCCGCGACGGCGACCTCACCGGCGGCGACTTTCCGGGCTGGCTGGTCGACCTGCTGGGCCGCCAGCACACGCTGGGCCTGTCGGACCGCCGCGGCGAGTGCATCTACTCGTCCTGCGACCACTACGCCAAGTGCTTCATCGAGAAGAGCGTGCGCCGCGCCCGCAAGGCCGAGGTGGTGATCGCCAACCACGCCCTGGTGATGGTCCAGGCGGCGCTGGGCGGCGGCGACGAGATGGCGCTGCCCACCCGCTACGTCTTCGACGAGGGGCACCACGTCTTCGATGCCGCCGACAACGCGTTCTGCGGTCATCTCACCGGCCGCGAGGCGCACGAGCTGCGGCGCTGGCTGGTCGGGGCGGAGGGCGACGGCGGGCGCAGCCGGGCGCGCGGCCTGAAGCGCCGGCTGGAGGACATCGTCGCCGGCGACGGCGAGGCGGAGGCGCTGCTCGACGCGGTGCTGGAGGGGGCCCGCGCGCTGCCCGGCGAGAGCTGGGCGGCGCGGCTCGGCGCCGGCAACCCGCAGGGCCCGACCGAGCGGTTCCTCTTGATGGTGCGCGAGCAGGTGCGTGCCCGGGCGCCCGGCCAGGACGGCCCCTACAGCCTGGAGGCCGACACCGGCGCGCCGGTGGACGGGCTGGTCGAGGCGGCCGATGCGCTGGAGTCGGCTCTGGGCCGCCTGGAAACGCCGCTGACCGGGCTGGCCCGGCGCCTCGCCCAGCGCCTGGAGGACGACGGGGCGGCGGAGCTCGACCCCGACCAGCGTCGGCGCATCGACGCCCTGGCGCGGAGCCTGCAAAAGCGCGGCGCGCTGACGGTCGAGGCGTGGCGCTCCATGCTGCGGGCCTTGAAGGCCGCCCCGCCCATCCAGTTCGTCGACTGGTACGCGCTGGAGCGCCAGGACGGCCGCGACGTGGACGTCGGCCTCTATCGGCACTGGATCGATCCCACCGTTCCCTTCGCCGAGGCGGTGGGCGCCCAGGCCCACGGCATGGTGGTGACGTCGGCGACGCTGACCGACGGCACCGGCGACCTCGCCCTGGACTGGCGGGCCGCCGAGGACCGCAGCGGCGCCAGCCATCTGCCGCGCGCCGCGCTGCGCGCCCAGGTGCCGTCGCCCTTCGACTACCCGGCGCGCACCCGGGTGCTGGTGGTCACCGACGTGCGCAAGGACGACCTGGGCCAGGTGGCGGCGGCCTACCGCTCGCTGTTCCTGGCGGCCGGCGGCGGCGGCCTCGGCCTGTTCACCGCCATCAGCCGGCTGCGCTCGGTCTACGACCGCATCGTCGCGCCGCTGGACGAGGTGGGGGTGCCGCTCTATGCCCAGCACGTCGATCCGCTGGACGTCGCCACCTTGATCGACATCTTCCGCGGCGAGGAGCACGCCTGCCTGCTGGGCACCGACGCGGTGCGCGACGGCGTCGACGTGCCGGGCCGCAGCCTGCGCCTCATCGTCTTCGACCGGGTGCCGTGGCCCCGCCCCGACATCCTGCACCGCGCCCGGCGCGACGCCTTCGGGCGCCGCCGCTACGAGGACATGATCGCCCGGCTGCGCCTGAAGCAGGCGTTCGGCCGGCTGGTCCGCCGCGCCGACGACATGGGCGTCTTCGTCCTGCTCGACCCGATGATGCCGAGCCGCCTGTTCGGCGCCTTCCCCGAGGGGGTGGAGGTGCGCCGGGTCGGGTTGAAGGAGGCGGTGGAGGTGACGCGCGCCTTCCTGCCCGCGCCGGCCGGGGAGTGACGCTGGCTTGGTGCAGCCGCCGATCGCCTCGGCCTCTCCAGGCGGCCGGCCGGGTTGAAAACTGTCAGAAAACCGCTTAGGGTTCTGACAGGAGAATGGCGATGCAGCGGTTGGCCGAACGGATTCTCGCGCATGCCGACGGGGTGCCGGAAGGCACCCCCTTAGCGGCCAAGAGCCTGCTCCATCTCGGCGATCGAGCTGCGGTGGACCAGGCTTTGTCGCGTCTGACCAAGCGGGGTCAACTGATCCGGGCCGGGCGCGGCGTCTACCTCCGTCCCATCACGAGCCGGTTCGGCACGAGGGCTCCCTCCGTCCAGCAGGCTGTCGAGGCGCTCGCCAGCCAGCGCGGCGAAGTCATCGTTTCGAGCGGGGCGGCGGCGGCCAACATGCTGGGCCTGACCACCCAGGTGCCGGTCCGGTCGGTCTATCTGACGTCCGGCCGCAGTCGAACGATGACACTCGGCAAGCAGGTCGTCGAACTTCGTCACGCGCCGCGTTGGCAGCTGGCCTTGGGTCACGGGCCGGCTGGCAAAGCGGTGCGGGCGCTGGCCTGGCTTGGGCCGGAGAAGGCGGACGCCGCCTTGAAAACATTGAAGCGGGTGCTGCCGCCGTCGGCCTTTGGCGAACTGGTGGCGGCCGCGCCGCAGCTTCCGACTTGGCTCGCACGCAGTGTGGGCAAGGCGGCGCATGGCTGACGACTTCCTCCTCCTCCCGGTCGCCGACCGGCGCGACGCGCTCGGCGTCGCGGCCGATCGATCCGGGCGACCGGCGCACCTTCTCGAGAAGGATGTGTGGGTGGTGTGGGCGCTCGCCACGCTCTATGGATCGGCGCTCGGCGAGCATCTGGTGTTCAAGGGGGGCACGTCGCTGTCGAAGGCCTATGGGGTCATTCGGCGCTTTTCCGAGGACGTCGACCTGACCTACGACATCCGGGCGATCGTGCCCGATCTTGTGGACGGCAACGGCGAGGCGCTGCCGAAAACGCGCAGCGAGGAGAAGCGCTGGTCGAGCGAGGTGCGCAAGCGCCTGCCGGAGTGGGTGGCGGGGGTCGCGCGGCCGGTCATCGCCGACGCGGTGACCGCGCAGGCGTTGACCGCGACGATTCGTGTCGAGGGCGAAACGCTGTTCATCGACTATGAGGCGACGGCGGCAAGCTCCGGCTACGTGGTGCCGAGCGTGATGCTGGAGTTCGGCGCTCGATCGACGGGCGAGCCGGCACGAGTGCGGAATATCGTCTGCGACGCGACGGGCTTCGTCGAAGGCGTGACCTTTCCGGTGGCACAGCCCCGCGTGATGCACGCCGAGCGAACCTTTTGGGAAAAGGCTACGGCCATCCATGTGTTCTGCCTGCAGGAGCGGCTTCGCGGGGATCGCTTCGCACGACACTGGCATGATGTTGTGCGGCTGGATGCGGCCGGTCTTGCGCAATCGGCTTTTGCGGATCGCGCGTTGGCGAACGCGGTCGCGCGCCACAAGAGCATGTTCTTCGCCGAGAAGGCCGCCGATCGCAGTCCGATCGACTACCTGGCGGCGGTGAACGGCGGTTTACAGCTGGTGCCCGACGGCGACGCCGCCAAGGCATTGCAGGAAGACTATGACCGCATGGTCGAGGACGGGTTGCTACTGGACGACGCGGAGTCCTTCGAGACGTTGACGGCGCGCTGCGCCGATATCGCCGCGCGGGCCAATCGCGCGGGCACGTAGTGGGGGAGGCGAATGTTAAGTCGAGGATCAGAATGGCGTAGATGGGAACCACATATTCATGCGCCGGGGACATTGCTGAACAATCAGTTCCGAGGTCCCACAGCATGGGATGACTATCTTGCCGCGTTAGAGAGGGCCGTACCGCCCATCGAGGCAATTGCCGTCACCGACTACTACGTCACTGATGCCTACCAAGAGTTGTGAGGCACAAAGCGGCGGGTCGGCTGCCTGCCGTCAAGCTGATCTTCCCAAATGTCGAGCTGCGACTCGACGTGGCCACTGCTAAGGGTGGCTTCGTCAATCTCCACCTGTTTGTCAGTCCGGAGGATACCAATCACGTTGAGGAACTGCAGCGGTTTCTGTCACGCCTGCAATTCGACGTTATGCAGGATAGATTCGACTGCACGCGCGCGGACCTCATAAGGCTTGGAAAGAAAGCCGACCCCAATATCACTGATGACGTTGCTGCACTTGCCTATGGAGCCAACCAGTTCAAGGTTAACTTCCAGGGGTTGCGTGATGTGTTTTCGAAAAGCGGATGGGCGGAGAAGAACATCCTGATTGCGGTTGCGGGTGGCGCTACAGACGGAATGTCGGGGGTGCGGGAGGCGGCGGACCAGACGATCCGGCGTGAGATCGAGGGATTCGCACACTTGATTTTTGCGAGCAGCCCTGCGCAACGCGAGTTCTGGCTGGGCCAGAGGAGTCTTGGCCCCGAAGAGATGCGCGCTCGATACGGTGGGTTGAAGCCTTGCCTGCACGGGAGCGACGCGCATAAGCTCGACGATGTGGCCTCACCGTTCGGCGACCGGTTCTCCTGGATCAAGGGTGGATTGGAGTTCGATGCCCTACGCCAGGCATGCATCGATCCGAGCGGCCGTGCGCATGTGGGCGCCGAGCCGCCGACATCGGCAACGCCATCACAGGTGATTTACGGAATCGAGATTCTAGATGCACCGTGGATGACGACGCCGGTCATTCCGCTCAACCCTGGACTGGTCGCTATCATCGGCGCCCGAGGATCCGGCAAGACCGCGCTTGCAGACATAATTGCGGCAGGATGTGATTCCGTTTCGGACGAGGCTTGGAATGCTGACGAATGGGCCAACCCGTCTTTTCTCGTTCGTGCCCGGCCCCTTGTCGGGGATGGCAAGGTAAAGGTGCATTGGGCATCTGGAGATCCGAGCGTCCGGGCACTTGATGGCTCTGATGCGAATGGGCCGTTTAGCTATAAGCGCGTCCGGTATCTGTCGCAGCAATTCGTAGAAGAGTTGTGCTCATCGAGCGGACTGACCGATGGACTCTTGCGCGAAATCGAACGCGTGATCTTTGAGGCCCATCCGGACGACGCGCGGGACGGTACTCTTGACTTCGCCGAGCTTCTTGAACACCGCGCGTCACGCCATCGCCTTGCACGAGAGCGCGAAGCAGATGCCGTGGCGCAGATTTCCGAGCGAATCAGCACAGAGCTGGAGAAGGAAAAGCTGATTGGGACTTAGGAGGGGCAGATTGCGCAAAAGATGAAGCTTGTCGACGCTTACACGGCAGATCGGGCCAAGCTCGTATCGGCCGGCAGCGAAAAGCGGGCTGAGCGTCACACCGAGCTGGCGGGAGCCGCAAACCGAATACGAGCGAAGCTGCGCCAGTTCGCCGGCCAGCGGCAGACCTTTCTCGCATTGCAGGACGAGGTGAACGACCTGCGGCGTAACCAGGCTCCTGAGAGTCCGTTTGACAACCCTATCTGTGGCAGACTCGCCGGAGTAGCAGGCTCGCCATAGCGAGTTGAATCATGCCGCCGGAGACGTCGATCCTGGCTTCGTAGTCGCG